>DATGDQ010000072.1:0-2088 GCA_035310785.1 Gemmatimonadaceae bacterium
GGCAGCGGCAGGGTCTTCGGCATTACAATCCGATCGAGTTCGACTCAAATCCATGCCCCTGCCGCCTGATACGCGACTCGGCCGGTATCGCATTCTTTCCGCGCTCGGCGCGGGAGGGATGGGCGAGGTCTATCTCGCCGAAGACACGCAACTCCGCCGCCGAGTCGCGCTCAAGGTCCTTCCGCCGCACGTTGCCGACGACCGTGATCGCAAACTGCGGTTTGAGCAGGAAGCGCGCGCCGCATCGGCCCTGAATCACCCGAATATCGTCACCATTCACGAGATCGGCTCGGAAGGCGAGTCGATCTACATCGCAATGGAATCGATCGAGGGCGAGACGCTGCGCAACAGAATGCGAAGCGCGCGGCTCGACCTCAAGACCGCACTCGCAATCGCGACACAGGTTGCGGCAGCGCTCGACGCGGCGCATCGCGGCGGCATCGTGCACCGCGACCTGAAGCCCGAGAACATCATGATCCGTAATGACGGCGGCGTGAAGGTGCTCGATTTCGGTCTGGCGAAACTCGTCCAGCCGCTCGGCGGTGCCGGTCCCGATCCTGCAACGCACACCCAGTTGAGAACGACGCCGGGTGTGATCATGGGGACCGCCGCCTACATGTCCCCGGAGCAGGCGCGCGGCATCGACGTCGACGCGCGCTCGGACATCTTCAGCTTTGGCGTCGTGCTTTACGAGATGCTCTCGGGGCAGCTGCCGTTCGCCGGCGGCACCGCGACCGACATGATCGCATCGATCCTGAAAAACGAACCGCGCCCGATCGCCGAAGTGGCCGACGTCCCTCCCGACCTCGCGCGGATCGTCGGAAGATGCATGAGAAAGGACCGCGACGAGCGCTATCAGCACGTCGCCGATCTGCTGATCGATCTGCGCGACGTCAAGGGCGATCTCGATCTCGCCTCACAACGGCCGCGGTACACAACGCCGCCGGCCGGTGCAACAACAGCCCCGCCGCGGTTCAGCAAACGCTTCGTCGCAATAGCTGCATCAGTTCTTCTGCTGCTCTCCGCGATCGTGGGCGTTTTCTACTTCCGGCAACACCGGACTCGCTACGCCACTGCCGATGCTGCCCCGATCGATTCGATTGCCGTGTTGCCTTTCGACAATGCGGGACGCGACCAGGCCGCGGAGTACCTCTCCGACGGCATCACGGAAAGCCTGATCAATCGCCTGTCGCAACTGTCGAACCTCAAGGTCATGTCGAGCAACGCCGTGTTTCGTTACAAAGGCAAGACGACCGACGCTCAGGCGGTCGGCAAGGAGCTGAACGTACGCGCGGTGGCAAGGGGAAGCGTCAATCGGATCGGCGATCGCCTCGTCATCACGGTCTCATTGGATGATACGGCGGACAACCACCGCATCTGGGGCGATCAGTACGTCCGCCGGTTCGCGGACATCCTGGACGTTCAGAGCGAGATCGCGCAGGAAGTCACCGCGAACCTGCGCGTGAAGTTGACGGGCGCCGATCAGCAGCAGCTCGCCAAGCATTACACCGATGACACGGAAGCCTATCAGCTCTATCTCAAGGGGCAGTACGAGTGGAAGAAGCACACGCGGCAGGACATCGAGAAAGCGATCGGATACTTCAACGAAGCGCTCGCGAAAGATCCCAACTATGCCCTGGCGTATACGGGGCTCGCGGCATGTTACGGCGTTCTCGGCGCATTCGATTCGCGGCCGCTCGATACGTTGCCTAAAGCAAAAGAGTACGCGGCCAAGGCACTAACGCTCGACGACGGGTTAGCCGAGTCTCACCTTGGGATGGCGGCCCTGCACGTGCTCTACGATTGGAACCTTCGTGACGGGGAAAGGGAGCTCGACCGGGCGATGGCTCTCAACCCGAACAAAGGGGAGACACATCAGTTCAAGGCAATCATTTACGAGCTTACCGGCCGTTTCGATGAAGGGCTGCGGGAGGCGCAACGCGCGCAGGAGCTCGACCCGTTGTCCGTCAGCTTCAGCATGGAAGTCGGAACGAAATACTACTTTGCACGCCGCTATGACGAGGCGATCGCACAATTCGAGAAGACAAACGCGCTCGAGCCCCGGTTCGTCCATACGCATCTGTTCCT
>DATGDQ010000073.1:0-15023 GCA_035310785.1 Gemmatimonadaceae bacterium
GATGATCGACACGATCCACAACGCGTACCGCGAGGAGTGAGCGCATGCCACTCACGGCGTCCTCGCGTCCGAAGCTCTGGAAGTTCGCGCGCGTGCAGTTCGACGAGGCGCGCCAGCGGAACGTGCTGCAGTATCCGGAGGGCGCGGTGCTGTTGAACGACACGGCGGCGGAAATTCTCGCGCTGTGCGACGGCACGTTGACGCTCGCGGAAATAGCGGCGGCGCTAGAGAAGCGCTATGGATCCGACGTGTTCGAGGATGTGCAGACGTACCTCTCGCAGCTCGCGGATCGGGAGCTGGTGCGCGATGAGGCGGCTGCGATCGGGGCCGGAGGATGACGCGCTTTTCCTGTTGAGTTCGCTGGGTGAAATGCCCCAATACTGGGTCATCTGACGTGTGGTGGGGGTACTCCGCGCGACAGACACCGCGAGCGCGCCGTGCAGCGTAACCGCTTGATTCTCCATCACTTGCGCAGCACTACAGAGTCGGAAATCAGTGCGGCATGGTCAGTGCTTTAGTCTCGGCAGTCGCGAGCCTGTGAGCGGTCCCGAATGAGTGAACCTTTTCGCTCGTCGGGTGCCGGCCGCGAGCATACACCTACAGTCAACAGGAGTGGCACATGTCCTGGACCAAGCCGGAATTCGAAGTGGTGGAAGTCACGATGGAAGTGACCGCGTACGTCGCCCGGCGCTAAGCTGCGCGTAGCGAAGCACAGGGGGCCCGCTTCGGCGGGTCCCTTCTCTTTTTCACCGATGGGGTATTCACCGACGATGCGCGATGGATCGTAGACCCACGACGCTGCTCGCGGAGCTCACGCATCGCTGTCCGCTGCACTGTCCCTACTGCTCCAACCCGATCGATCTCGCGCGCTCGCAGTCCGAGCTCACGACGGACGACTGGAAGCGCGTCTTCTCGCAATCCCGCGAGCTCGGCGCATTGCAGCTCGGGCTGTCCGGCGGCGAGCCGCTCATCCGCCGCGATCTCGAGGAGCTCGTCGCGCACGCACACTCGCTCGGTTTCTATCAGACGCTCGTGACGTCTGCGATCGGGCTCACGCGTGAGCGAGCGGAAAAGCTGAGGGCGGCGGGACTCGAGCACGTCCAGATCTCCATTCAGGACTCCGACAAGGAGATCGCCGAGAGGATCGCTGGTACACGCAGCTGGGATGCCAAGCTCAAGGCTGCGCAATGGGTGAAGGAGCTGGGCTTCGCGTTCACCGTGAACGTCGTGCTCCATCGCGCCAATCTCGATCATCTCGAGGAGCTCATCGACATCGCCGGCGCGCTCGGCGCGGATCGCATCGAGCTCGCGAACACCCAGTACTATGGATGGGCGGTGCTCAATCGCGAGTCGCTCATGCCCACGCGCGCGCAGATCGACCGCTCGGAGGCGATCGTCGACCGTGCGGTGGCGAAGTATCGGGGCAGGATGCAGATCATCTACGTGCTTCCCGATTACTACAGCGAGTTTCCGAAGCCCTGTCAGGGCGGCTGGGGAAATTTCTATCTCGTCGTCGCGCCGGACGGACGCACGATGCCCTGCCATGCGGCATCGCAGATCACGACGCTCACGTTCGACAACGTGCGCGAGCGCAGCGTGCGCTGGATCTGGGAGGAGTCGAGCGCGTTCCGCGCCTTCCGCGGTGACGAGTGGATGAAGGAGCCGTGTCGCAGCTGCCCACGCAAGCAGATCGATTTCGGCGGATGCCGCTGTCAGGCGTTCGCGCTCACGGGTGATGCGTCGCGCACGGATCCGGTGTGCACGCTGACGCCCGATCGCGCGATCATCGATTCGATGCTGGACGGAACGCCGCCACCGGTCGTCTACGCCTATCGCGAGATGGGGCGTACGCGCGATACGGCCATGGCCGCCAGCGCGCCGGACCCGGTACTCGAGTAGCGGCTTCGTGCGGGCGCGGGCGCGCGCCTAGTTGTTCTCCGCGTGCTCGTAGTATTCATCGATGCACATCGTGATGATCTGATTCAGGAGCCCATCCGGCCCCGCGGATCGCGCGCGCGGACGCTCGCTGTGCAGTGAGATCCATCCCTGCTTGATCGCGATCACGAGTTGCTCGACACGTACCTGATTGCGCCGCGCATCGTCGCAGAGATCGCGCAGCGCGTCGCGGGCATCCTCGTTCGTGTGCATCGACGTTTCCGCGGCCGACTGCGGCTCGTCGCGCAGCATGAGCAGCAGCAGCTCGCGCAGGGCCGCGATCGTGCTCTCCGGTATCGCTCGGGCACTCACGGGACTTCCCTCGTGGCGAGCTCGATCGGTGAGATACGCGTAAACGACACCTGCAGCCGGAGTGAAGGTGGTGGTGCGACGCGTTCCATTCGCGACGATCGCGTCGCCCAGGGCTAGACTATGTGGCGAACGTCCGTCCTGCAAGCGGATTTCCCGCGACGTGACGCCTGCCGGCAGTACCTGACATTACGCAGATGCCTACGCCTGTGATTACACGGCATTCACCGCGCGGGAACTGTCATCGGCCGCGAAGACGCTGCGTTGTCGTGTAGCGTCCACTAACCTCTCCCGATCGCTTCTCAAACCGGATGAGAGTACATGAGGACTTTACTAGTAACGAAACGCATCAGCACGCTTTCACTGTTCCTGTTGGCCGGAATCGTCGCCTGTGGAGGAGGCGGATCGTCGTACTCCAACGGTGTGACGAATCCTGGAACACCTCCGCCACCGGTCACCGGAAACACCACGTCGTTGACCGTCACCAACAACAAGTACACGCCGGCAAGGGACAGTGTCGGCGTCGGCGCCGAGCTCACATGGTCGTGGAACGCGTGCACGGGCGACGGCTACGGCGGCAGCACGTGCACATCGCACAGCGTGACATTCGACGACGGTCCGACCTCGCCGATACAGAGCTCGGGAACCTTCAGCAGAACGTTCGCGACCGCCGGCACCTATACGTATCATTGCAAGGTGCACGGCGCCGCGATGGCTGGAACGGTGATCGTGAAGTGATTGCGCAGCGGTAACGCGGGCTAGGACGCGCTTCCCTTGTGTCCTGCCCGCGTCGCCGCATCGTGGATGCGCTTGATGTACGCCGTCACGGATTCCGATTGCTTGCGTGACGGCAATACGAAATCCGGCTCGTCCGGCGCGATGGGTGAGCCGCCTGATACCGGCTCGTCGACCATGAGATCGCCGCCGCCGCGCTCCACCATCCGCTCGAACTGCTCGACGGCCTCCTCGAGATCCGCGAGCTCCTCCGAGCTTTCGTCGCCGGCGAGCTGAACTCCATTTCGGCGGAGCCGCGATGCGATCTCGTCGGCGATCCTCCGGCGCTCCTCGCTGGAGCTGTCCGACGAGTCGCGCGATGGCGCGGGTGTCACGTCTTGTCCGACGGCGAAGAGTCATCCCCGGGCAGCGTTTCCCACGTCGTCGACCCCGAAAGATTCCTGTTACTGTCGACATCGCCGATCGCATTCTTTCTCTCTGTTGCTTCACGACGCAGCTCTTCCTGCAGCGCGTCCTCGCTGTCGCCTCGCGCGTCCTGCGTTCCGCCCGCGTCGTTCTTCTTGTCGCTCATGATCGTGCTCCGTCTGTGAGGGATCGACGTCCGCTGGTGACTCGTCACCGTCAATATGGTGCACGGAGCGCGCCGCGGCACTGCGGTGATCCGATTGATACGCAGTCATGCACGCCGTGGGGGGCATGTCTTATGCAGCCCCCTCCGAGACGTAACCACAGTCTCGGAGGACATCATGGCGAGGGGTGACAAGTCGGCGTACACTGACAAGCAGAAGCGTCAGGCCGAGCACATAGAGGAGGGATACGAAAAGCGCGGGGTTCCGAAGGACGAGGCAGAGCGCCGGGCGTGGGCCACGGAGAATGCGATCAGCCACGGTGGCCGCAAGTCCGGCTCAGGACGCGGGCGCGCAGAGAACAAGGAGCCCGAGCGGAAGGGCGGACGCAGCCAGAGCTCATCGGAGCGTAGCCGCGCGGCGAAGAAGGGCTGGGCCACACGCCGGCGGCACGGGGAAGCCTGACGAACGGAAGCGCATTGCAGGCGTGGGGCTGGTGGCGTTAATTCCCGCTGCAGAGCGGGTCGGCGCTCACCCATTCCCCGAGTGAACCATGAAGATGTCCTATGCTACAGAAGTCGTCGGTACGTATTTTCTCGTGCTGACAGTGGGACTCACGTCTCTGTCGCAATCGCCGCTCGCACCGCTGGCAATCGGCAGCTCGCTCATGATCATGGTATACATGGGCGGGCACGTCTCCGGCGCGCATTACAATCCGGCGGTGACGCTCGCAGTGTGGATGCGCGGGAAGCTCCCCGCTGGCGATGTCCTTCCCTACTGGATCGCGCAGCTGCTCGGCGCCGTGCTCGCGGCGCTCACCGTGCTGTATCTCACGGGAAAAACGTTCGCGGCGGCGCCCGGCGCCGATGTGACGATTGGACGCGCGCTCGCCGTCGAGGCGATCTTCACCTTTGCGCTCGCGCTCGTGGTTCTCAACTCCGCCACCGCTCGGCAAACGGAGAGGAATTCCTTCTACGGATTGGCGATCGGATTCACGATCGTGGTCGCGGCCTTCGCGGGCGGAGGAATCTCGGGCGGTGCGTTCAATCCTGCGGTGGGCATTGGCCCGATCTTGATCGACACCTTCATGGGCCACGGCACGCTGGCCTACGCGTGGCTGTACATCGTCGGTCCGCTCGCAGGAGGGGCGCTGGCGGCGTTGTTCTTCCGCGTGCAGAATCCTGAGCCGGAGCCTGCCGCAGCAATCCCCAGCGCGGCTCCCGGAGAGGAACGCGTGAAGCCTGGCGACTACACCGCGCCGCGGCCAGGCGGCACTGGGGCGGCGCGGTAGCCGCGTACGAGATCGGTCACCGGCACACTTGCTGATCGCAGGCAACGTGTGCCGGCCGCATCTGCGATGATCAGCGAGACTGATCCGCCGTGAAGATCGTGCGCTCTGCTCTCGTCGCAGTGGGCTGAGCGCGACGGGCGCGTTCGCCTGTGCCACAGCCAAGCACCGGCATGACCAACATCAACAGAGAGCACGCTGTCCGGACCGATCTCGCGAGATCAGCGCAATGACGCGGGCTGCCATGCTTGTGGCCGGAAGAGGCGCTCATCCCGCTGGAGGGTGACGCGTGGCTTGGCCAACCAATAGGTTGGTGCGAGTCGGTTGTACTGGGGCGGGTGGAGTCGAACCACCGATCTCCGGATTAACAGTCCGGCGCTTTGCCAGCTCAGCTACGCCCCAAAAGGATGCGCAAGTTAAGATTTGGCAGTGACATACGCAACTTGATGCTCTTTCGGCACGCTCCTCCATCCCGCCAATTCATCAGGATAGATGACACTTTCCTCTCGCTCGGCTCTGGGCGTCGCGACCCTTTCGTTCGCAATTGCCGCGTGCGCTGGAGGCACGCACCCCGGCTCTCCTTCGCCGCAGGGCGCGTACGATGTCGTGATCTCGGGCGGCAAGATCGTCGACGGCACGGGAAATCCCTGGTACTACGGCGATGTCGGGATCAAGGGCGACCGGATTGCCGCCGTCACACCAGCTGGTGCGCTCGCGAACGCCGGTGCTGCGAAGCGCATCGACGCGAAGGGGATGGTGATCGCGCCCGGATTCATCGATATCCAGGGGCAGTCGGCCGAGCAGCTGACGACGGGCGATGGACGCGTCATCAGCAAGATCACGCAGGGCGTCACCACGGAGATCCTCGGCGAGGGCGACACACCGGCGCCGGTGAACGACAAGATTCTCGCAACGTTCGACGCGAGCGACACCGCGGGCATCCGCGAGTCGAAGCAGTTCATGGGCGACCGCGGATTCGGCGCGTGGCTCGACGCGATGCAGAGGCACGGCATCTCGGTGAACGTCGGCTCGTTCATCGGCGCGGGAACCATACGCGCGTACGCGAGTGGCCAGGCGCAGGGTGCTCCGACTGCCGCGCAGCTCGACACGATGCGCCGTGTCACGCGCGACGCGATGAAGGACGGCGCGTTCGGGGTCGCGAGCGCATTGATCTATCCGCCGGGGAACTACGCGGGCACGCACGAGCTCAGCGAGATCGCGAAGGCGATGGCGCCGTACCACGGCGTCTACATCTCACACATCAGGTCGGAGGGCGACAGCCTCCTCGAGGCTCTCGATGAGGCGCTTGCGATCGGGAACGCGGGCGGCGTGCCAGTCGAGATCTATCACTTGAAGGCTGCCGGCGCCCACGCCTGGGGCAAGGCCGCCGCGATGATATCGAAGATCGACTCGGCGCGCGCCGCCGGGCAGGATGTGGGCGCCACAATGTATCCCTACACGGCATCCGGGAACAATCTCTCCGCCTGCGTACCACCGTGGGCTGCGGAGAACGGGAAGCTGCTCGACAACCTCAAGAATCCGGAGACGCGCGCGCGCATCATCGCAGAGGCGATGGACACGACGCCGCACAAGCCCGTGTATTGTCAGGAGTCCGGCCCCGGCCCGATCATGGTGGTGGGACTGCTGTCGACGCCGTCCGTCGCCAAATACGAGGGATGGAGGCTCGACAAGATCGCGGAAGACATGCACAAGTCCTGGGGCGAAGCGATGGTGGACATCGTGCTCGCCTCCAGCAATCGCGCCGGCAAGCTGACCTTCAGCATGACGGACGAGAATGTCGCCATGCAGCTGCGCAGGCCGTGGGTGGTGATCGGTACGGACGCCGAGGGATTCGATCCCGATAGCGCGAAGGGGCTGACGCATCCGCGGGCGTATGGGAGCTATCCGCGACTGCTGGGCAAGTACGTGCGCGAGGAGCACGTGCTGACGCTGGAGGATGCGATCCGGAAGTTCTCGTCCGGCGTGGCGGAGCGACTGTCGATACCGGATCGCGGATTCCTGCGCGAGGGGATGTACGCGGATGTAGTGGTGTTCGATCCGAATACGATCATCGACAAGGCGACCTACGAGAAGCCGCATCAACTGTCGGTGGGTATGCGGGAGGTGTTCGTGAACGGAGTGGAGGTGCTGCGGGACGGGGTGCACACGGGGGCCAAGCCGGGGCGGGCGCTGCGGGGGGCAGGAGCGGCTCGCTGAAGACACACGACACCTTCCGGCGCTCGCACTCGTAGGAGTTGGGCAGCGGTCGGCGCAGCGGCGCCGACGTCACCGGTTCGGGGGATCGCCCATGTACGATGATCTTGTTATCGCGGCCGTATTCGCGATTGCGGCCATTATGCTGAAGACGTGGTTGACGCATCGCGAGCGAATGAGGGAGCTCTCGCTGACCAAGCCGGCTCTTGCACCCTCGGATGAGCGCCTTGCACGGCTCGAGCAGGCAGTGGAATCGATCGCCGTCGAGGTCGAACGCATCGGCGAGGGGCAGCGCTTCGTCACGAAGCTGATGAACGATCGCGCTCAGCCGGCGCTACAGGGGGTCCCCATTCCGGCGCCGCCGCGGAAAGTGGACACCCCGCACTGAGACGGCGTGTGCGCCGACTGCGATACAGCGTTGCTGCGAGCCTCGATGGCTACATCGCGGACGCGAACGGGGGATTCGACTGGATTCCCCACGACTCGAGCGTCGACTTCGCGGCGCTGTTCGATCGAGTCGATACGGTTATCATGGGACGGCGCACGTTCGACGTCATGCAGGCGCAAAGTGGTCCGCCGTTCAAGGCTGGCACGCGTGTGTACGTGGTGTCGAGAACGCTGCAATCGGAGTCCGCGCCGGACATCACGATCGTGCGAGACGACCCTGTGAAGGTCGCGTCGTCGCTTCGGCACGAGACCGGATCCGGCGATATCTGGCTCTTCGGCGGCGGTCGACTCTTCGCCACGCTGCTCGCTGGCGCTCAGGTGGACGCGGTGGAGGTGACCGTGGTGCCAGTGCTGCTGGGAGCCGGCATCCCGCTCCTGCAGTCCGGGGCCGATCGTACGGCGCTCTCGCTCACCGATTCGCAGGTGTACAGGTCGGGAATGGTCAGGCTGCACTACTCGGTGCCGAGCGCGGCGCTCTGAGATCGCCGCGACGGCGCCTCAACCAACGGAGAGCACATGGGCACATTGCACACGACGGACGGCGCGGACGCCACGCGCCGAACCTTCACCGCGATCGGGGTGGTGCTGCTGCTCGTGGGTCTGCTCGAGCACTTGATTTCCGCGCGCGCGATCGGCGGGAGCTACATCGCGTTTCGAGATCACATCTTCGGCTTCGTTCTGATCACGATCGTCTTCGGGGCCGTCATCTTCGGCTTGGGGTGGCGATTCTGGAAAGGGCGTCGTGACATCTCCATCCTGCTGCTCGGCGTCGTGAACGTGCTCCTCGGTTTCTACGTGTATCTCCAGAGATTCCACATGCACGGCTGACATCTGGTGGACACCGGGCTACCGTGGCCGAGCCCGCTTTGCATTGCGGCTTGCGCCTTGCCCTACTCTCCGCCGCAGCGCGATCGGCGCGCCGGATACGCCTCACGAGGAGAGTCCCATGTCCAGCAGCAAAGCCAGGAGCACGTCGGGCAGGACCGCAGCGACCAAGAGCGGCAAGGAAGTCGAGAAGAAGATCAGCAAGAGCAAGGATACCGGCACCGCGTCCGACAGGGCCGCGAACGACGACGTCTCGCCCGCGAAGAAGATCGAGGAGCTCTACTCGCTCGTCGAGGGAATCGACATCGCGATGATGACCAGTCGCAGCTTCGACGGCACGCTCATTTCGCGGCCGATGGCGACGCAGGAGAAGCGCCCCGGCGTCGACTTCTGGTTCGTCACCAGCACCGAGACGCACAAGGTGGATGAGATTCAGGCGCAGCCGGAGGTGAATCTCGCCTACTACAACAACAAGTCGCGCGAGTGGGTTTCCGTGAGCGGCACGGCGCGCATCGTGACCGATCGCGATCTGATTCGCACGCTGTACAAGCCGGACTGGAAGGCGTGGTTCGGTGATGAGGGCGGCGTTCGCAATGGAGGCCCGAACGATCCACGGCTCGCGCTCATCGAGGTGGAGGCGCACGAGGCTACGTATCTGAAGTCGAACCAGCCGCGCGCGGTCCAGCTGTTCAAGGTCGCGAAAGCGATGATCACCGGGAACGCACCAAAGATCGGCGACATGCGCCACGTCGGAAAGAAGGAGCTCGAAGCGCGCCGGTAACGCGCGTCGCACTCCGATCCTGCTCGCGCTAGCGGCTCACCTTCGAGAGCCGCTGCGCGAACAGCCATTTCCACAGCTCCTCGTCGGCGTAAGCGCGATCCCACGCGCCGTGACCCAGATCCGCGTACTCCGTGTATCGCGGTGACGAGCCCGCGGTCTTCATGGCGGCGACGAGCTTGCGCGACTGCACCGTCGGGACGACGTCGTCCTGCGCGCCGTGAAAGATCCACACGGGCAGATTCTTCGTGCGCTGCGCGACGTAGGCGAACGGATCGTCGCCCTGTACGCTCACGAACAGATTGTCCATGTCCGCCGACGGCGTGAGGCCGCCGCTCACCGCGACCGCCGCTGCGAATACACCCGGGTGGTCGACGATCTGCTGCCACACGCCGTAGCCGCCCATGGAGAGACCGGTCACGTACAGCCGCGCGCGGTCGCCGCGATATTCCTTGACGGATTTCTCGAACGCGGCGAATGCGGCCTGCGCAACGACCCCACGAAACACGCTGTCGTCCGGGCACTGCGGCATCACCACGATCGCGTCGAACCAGTCGCGATGCCAGCGGATCTGCGCCGGCATGCCGACCTCCGTCTGCTTCAGCCCATCGCTGCCCCGCTCTCCCGAGCCGTGCATGAACAGGATGACGGGAAGCGAGCGACGCCCGTCGTACGAGTCGGGCACGTACACCTGATACTTCATCGTCAGCGCGCCCATCGTCACCGTGCGATCGAGAAATCCGGTGGGTTGCTGTGCCCGCGCCGTCGCGGCGAGGGCGCAGGCAAGAGTGATCACCGGCAAGACGCTGCGCGTGGTCAACCCGCGCGCTCCTTCGTGAGTTTGGCGCGAAGCACCGGGTAGGTGAGCAGTAGTTGCGCGATCGCGAGCGCGTGACTGTGTCGCGTCGTGCCGTTCTCGGTGAAGTTCCCCGTGCGCGCCATCAGCAAGCGCTCGAGCTCCGGCCTTCGTGACCAGAGCTCCTGCTCCACCTCCGCGGCCTGCTCTGCCGAGATTCGCCCGTCGATCTCGAGCGCCTCGCTGTCGCGATCGCGAGTGAGCCGCAGCGCCGATGCCGCGCGCGGGCACGACTCGATCACCGCGTGCAGATCCGGCTGGTCGAGCGTGGGGCGCATCGTGACGGTCGCGTTCAGGTGCTCGTAATCGGTCAGGTCGGAATCAGGGTGGAAGCGAACCACCATGTCCGCGTGCTCGCGCTGCGGGCGGATGTACTTCTCGGACACCGACTCGCGCCGTTCGAGCAGCTCGTGGACCTGCGTCTCCGAGTAGCCGCGCTTGGCAGTGTCGCGCGCCACCTTCCACCGGTGCCGCAGTGGCTCCGGCGTGTCGAGGTACACGCTCACATCGTAATGCGCGCGCAACGATGGGGTGTGGAGTCCGAGCAGCCCTTCGACGATCAGAAACTCCGACGGCTTCACGATGCGTGGCGGATCGAAGTCGCCCGTGGAGTGATTGTAGGGCGCCTTCTCCACCGGCCTGCCATGCGCGAGCTCATCGAGGTGCTCGTCGAGGAGATCGAGATCGTTGCAGTCGGGATGCAGCGCGCTGATACGCAGCGCACGGCGAGCCTTGCGATTGTGCTTGTGATAGTCGTCCGTCGTGACGACGGTGACGCGCGCCTCTCCGAGAAGGGCGGCGATGCCGGCGCCCAGCGTCGACTTGCCCGCGGCGCTATCGCCCACGATGGCGAGCAGGATCGGACGGAGCGACATCGGGAAACTTTGTGCAGAACGGGGGCGGCGAGCAAGGCCGGAAGGATGCTCGCGGAGCTCATCGCGAGCGCCATCACGGACCGATCATCGCGTCGGGAAGAGGGCGGCGATGCGGTCCGCGATGTCCCACGGCGCTCCACCCGTTCGGTTCGTGAGCACGATGATCGTGAGCCCGCGTTGCGGATACTTGAGAATGGCGTTCGTGAATCCGGTGCTCTCCCCGTGGTGCCGCAGCTGCAGCTCGCCGTTCACCGTCGCGACGAACCACCCATATCCATAGCCGCTCTCCTTTCCGCTCGTGAGCCTGGTCGGCGACCACGCGCGACGCATGGTAGCCGAATCGACCAGCGTTGCCTTGTCGAGAGCATCGCTCCACTTGGCCATGTCGGTTACCGACGTATAGATGCCTCCATCGCCCAGCGTGGCGCTGGTGGAGCTCTGGTCCGTGCGCGTGAAGTGTCCCGACGAGTCGCTCGTGTATCCATACGCGCGCTGCGGTACGGTGGATGCTCCTTTCACGTACGCGACGGTCGAGTCCATGTGCAATGGAGCGAAGATTCGATCGTGAAGGAATTTCGGGAACGGCATGCCAGCCACACGCTGCACGATCAGCCCCAGCAGCACGTAGGCGGAGTTGCTGTAGTGATAGGCGGAGCCCGGCGCGAAGTTGAGCGTATCCGTCCGATGCATGAGCGTCAGCACATCGTCGTCATCGAGCTGCGTCGTCTGCGAGTCGGGCACGAAGTCCTCGTAATCGACGAGCCCGGACGTATGCGTGAGCAGATGGCTGATGCGGACGTCCTTCGCGTACGCAGGCGCGCCGGGGAGCACGTCGACCAGGCGATCGTCATAGTGGAGCTTCCCATCCTTCACGAGCAGCATGATCGACATCGCGGTGAACGCCTTCGTGAGCGACGCGAGCCGGTAGTCGGTATGCACCGTGGCCGGCGTGTGCGCCTCGAGATCGGCGCTGCCGAATGCCTTGCTGTACACCGTGCGCCCATTCTGAAGCACGAGAACGCTCGCACCCGGCACACCTGCCGCGCGATAGGGCGACAGGATGGCGTCGATGGCGCTGTCGGTCGCCGCAGCTGGCGGCTGGACGGGAGACATGTGGGACGTGTGCTCGTGTGATGCCTGCGGACCGGTGCAGGCGGTGAGACAGAGGGCAATGAATCCGGCGGCGCGGCGAAGGCGTATCAATCGGGAATCCGTGCGGGCTGGTGGGAGGGCGCTGGAGGCGGAGCTGGCGCACGTAGTATGGTGCGCGGACGCCTCGTTGGGTACGCTCGCGTCGTAGTCGCATCCCGTCTGGAACCCTTTCCCGCATGGGCGTATTACTATAGGTAGAAACCCCTTCCACGGCAGTCACATGAACGCATTCGCCGGAGCAGTCGCTCTCGTCGCGATCGGCGCTACCGCCCTGGCGATTGGCGGTCGACCATTCGCACACACGAGTGACGGCACCTCGAGCAGATCAGTCGCGCTCACGAGCGCGCAGCTGGACACCACATTGACCCAGACCACAGACGCGAAAAAGATGAGCTACAAGAAGCCAAGCGACGAAGAGCTCAGGAAGAAGCTCACGCCGGAGCAGTACTACGTCACGCAAAAGAGTGGCACCGAGACTCCGTTCCGCAATCAGTACTGGGACAATCACGAACCGGGGATCTACGTCGACATCGTCACGGGAGAGCCGCTGTTCAGCTCCACGGACAAGTTCGAATCGGGCACGGGATGGCCGAGCTTCACGAAGCCACTCGAGCCGTCGAACATCAAGTCGCAGACCGATCGCACGCTCGGCATGGATCGAACGGAGGTTCGCTCCGCGCACGGCGACTCGCATCTGGGGCACGTGTTCGATGACGGACCCCCTCCCACCGGCCTTCGCTACTGCATGAACTCCGCGTCGCTGCGGTTCATACCGGCGAGCCAGCTCGATCAGGCGGGCTACGGCCAGTACGACTCGTTGTTCAACAAGAGCGGCGCGAAGCCCGCAGCGAAGAAGCCGTGATCGGCCGCCACCATTGGGTCGTTCGCGTCACGCACTGGGTCAATGCGATCGCTCTGACGCTCATGGTGGGAAGTGGTCTTCGAATCTTCAATGCTTACCCCGCGTTCGCCCGGCGCGGGGAGCGGTTCTGTTGCTATCCGTGGGAGCACAAGCCCATCCCGGACTCGCTCACCTTCGGTGGATGGCTCGGCGGCGCGCGTCACTGGCATTTCGCGCTGATGTGGGTGCTCGTCATCAACGGGCTCGTGTATCTGACGTTCATCTATCTGCACGGCGAATGGCGCGACCTCGTTCCGCGGCGAGGCGATGCACGCGACGCACTCGCGATGATCAAGTTCTACCTCTTCGTGACGAAGTCCCATCCCCGTCAGGGCAAGCACAACGCGATGCAGAAGGCGACGTACTTCGCCTTGCCCATCCTGGCAGTCGTGCAGGTGCTCACGGGGCTCGCGATCTGGAAGCCCGTGCAGCTCGGATGGATCACGGCGCTCTTCGGCGGCTACGTGTGGGCGCGCTACTGGCACTTCATGACGATGGTGGCGCTCATCGTTCTCTCGTTCGTGCACATCTTCATGGTGTTCGCGGTCGACCCGTATTCACTCCAGTCGATGATCACGGGCGGTTACCGCGAGGATCTCTCACCGGAGGCGCGCAACGCGCGTCCCTTCTACCATCTCCTTCCGCGCTGGCGCGATCGCGCGGCGCACGGAGAATAGCATGGATCGCCGACGCTTCTTGACCGCGAGCGGCTTCTCGCTCACCGCTGCGTTTCTCGCCGCGTGCAAGGTCGATCGCTCACCGCGCGCTCAACGATTGCTGGACCTGGCCGAGCATCGGAACGAGGGCGTGGAGCGCTCGCTCTTTCGTCACGCGGCGATGGATCACGCCAACAGCGGCGCGGTGATCGCGGGTGCTGCGTTTCCCGCCTACTTCGTCTCGAACACGGTTCCGGTGTGGGATGAGCGCGTGCGCGGGCCGTGGGCACTGGAGGTGAGCGGACTCGTGGAGAACCCGAGGCGGTTCAGCTTCGACGATCTCCGCAAGCTGCCGTTCCGCAGCCAGCGGGTCGATCACTTCTGCGTCGAGGGCTGGAATGCAGTCGCGGTGTGGCAGGGAGCTCGCCTGAGCGACATCGCGCGGGTAGTGGGTGTGAAGCCCGATGCGGGCTACGTCGACTTCCAGTCGTTCGACGATGACTACCATGAGAGCTGGGACATCGAGAGCGCGATGCATCCGCAAACACTCGTGGCCTATGCGATGGACGGACACATGCTCGGCAAGGCCCACGGCGCGCCCGCGCGCGTCCACTCACCCGTCAAGCTCGGCTACAAGAACACGAAGTACCTGACGAAGATCGTGTTTCTTCCGAAGCGAAACGGCGGCTACTGGAGCGATCAGGGCTACGAGTGGTACGGCGGCGTCTGAGCGACGCTCGTATTCAGGGAACGTAGCGAGCGACGCCCATGCAGGTCACCGCGAGCAGGATGAGCACTGCCGCCGCTTGCGCGGCTCGATAGAGGCGATTCTGTAGTCGTCCGATCTCCGCGGCCTGCTCGGCGGTTGGCGGTGCGCCGGTCGCCTGAATCGAACCCATGAGCGCGCCGATGCGTTTCGCAGTCGGAACGTTGACCGCCATCCCGAGGATCGCCGTCAGAATCGCGAAGGCGGCACCCGCGGAGAATGTGCGCCCCGGCCCCGTGTGCACCCACACTCTGCCGTACGCTCGTATGTCGAGCCAGTAGAGCAAGAGTCCCGACAGTACCGTCAGGACCATCAGCATCATCAGGTAGAGCGGAACGCGTTGCACCCGCGCAATCTGTTGCATCAACGCTCCGCCTGCCGGGCCCGTTGCGCGAATGGCGGGCAGCAGAAACCACCCGATGAAGATGAGAGCGCCCGCCCAGGTGACGCCGGCCACGACGTGCACGAAACGCGCGAGAAGAAAGATCCCGATGCTGTTCATTGGACGCTGGTCGGTGGTGAAAGCAAGCGTGAAAATCTTGCTACACTATGAGATCAGTCGAAACGTTCCGCCAGCCGCCGCGCGATCTGACGCGACCGCATGAATCATGTCCGCTTCTTGCCGCGGGAGACGCTCTCACGGTATGGGATTCACCGAGCGAACATAACGCCCCCACGCGACTCATGCTGTTCAACGAGAAACTCGCACTCATCGTCCCC
>DATGDQ010000074.1:0-9874 GCA_035310785.1 Gemmatimonadaceae bacterium
GCGCCGCGCGGCTCGCCGAACTCGAGGAACCGCTCGAGCTGCCGCTGAATCGCGCGCGAGTTCGCTTCCACGGTTTCCGGCGTGTTCAGCTGCCGCTCTGCGGTCTTGCCACTCGGATCCCCGATCATTCCGGTGCCGCCACCGATCAGCACCACCGGGCGATGACCCGCGCGCTGCATGTGCGTGAGTCCCATCACCGGCACGAGATTCCCAACGTGGAGGCTGGGAGCCGTCGGATCGAATCCGCAGTAGCCGGTCACCATGCCGGCGCTGAGCGCCGCGTCGAGCGGCTCAGTGTGCTGGTACAGCAGGCCCCGCCACGCGAGCTCGGCGAGCAGCGAATTCATGTTGGACATCGCACAAACATAGATGACACACGCGGTTGTGTCACCACGGCCGCGTTGCCGCTCCCTCTCTCCGACGTTAGCATTTCATCCTTCTATGGCTGACTTTCCGTTCGGCAGGCGTTTCCGGCGTGAGCATCCCCGACTCACACGCGCGGTTCTTCTCTCCGGCCTCTTCGCTCTCGCCTTCGCCATTGGGCTCGCCTGGTCCTCCTGGAGCCTGGTATGCCGCGAGGGCGCCTGCCCCGATCCGCGACAGCTCGACCAGTTCCAGCCCCGTCAGACGAGCAAGCTCTACGCGGCGGACGGACGCTTCATAGCGGAGCTCGGGCTCGAGCGGCGCACTCTGATCAAGCTCTCGGACATCCCAAAGTCGGTGCAGCTCGCGTTCATCATCACGGAGGACAAGCGCTTCTACGACCACGCCGGCATCGACTGGACGCGCGTCTTCGGCGCGCTTGCCGCCGATGTGGTGCACCGGAACTTCGCGCAGGGGTTTTCGACGCTCACGATGCAGCTCGCACGCAACATCTTCACCGAGCAGATCTCGCGCGAGAAGACGCTGACACGGAAGCTCAAGGAAGCCAAGGTCGCGCGCGAGATCGAGGAGCACTATCCGAAGGAGAAGATCCTCGAGCTCTATCTGAACCAGATCTATCTCGGCAACGGCGCCTACGGCGTCGAGACCGCAGCGCAGCACTACTTCGGGAAGTCGGTGCGGGATCTCAATCTCGCCGAGGCGGCAACCCTCGCCGCTCTGCCCAAGGGTCCCGAGCGCTACAATCCGCGGCGATACCCGGACCGCGCGATCCAGCGCCGCAACACCGTCATCGGGCTGATGCGCAACGAAGGCGTCGTCAACGATGCCGACGCGCGCCTCGCGCAGGCGTATCCGTTGCAGCTCGCGCGCAAGGCCGAGTCGGGTGAGTTGGCGCCGTATTTCGTCGAGTTCGTTCGGCGACAGCTCGAACAGCAGTTCGGCGACAAGATCTACACGGACGGTCTCAAGGTCTTCACCACCCTCGACATCGAGATGCAGCAGGCGGCCGAGCGGAATCTCGAACGGCAGATCAAGGCGATCGAAGGCGGCAAGTACGGCGCGTTCAAGCACACGACGTTCGAGGAGTACGAGGCGCGCAACGCCAACGGCGACAACGAGGGGAATACGATTCCGAACTCGCCGTATCTGCAGGGCGCGGTCATCTCCATGGATCCGCGCAACGGCGCCATCAGGGCGCTCATCGGCGGTCGCGACTTCGACGATTCGAAGTTCGATCGCGCGACGCAGGCGCTCAGGCAGCCCGGATCCACCTTCAAGCCCATCGTCTATGCGGACGCGATCCACAACGGGCGCTCGGCGTCGTACATCCTCAACGACTCCGCGCTCACGGTGCCGCAGGTCAATGGGCAGGAGTGGACGCCGCAGAACTACGATCTGAAGTTCATGGGCAACATCCCGCTGCGCGAAGCTCTCTATCTGTCGCGCAACCTCGCGACCATCCGACTCGGCATGGAGCTCGGCGAACAGAGCGTGATCGACGAGGCGCGCAAGTTCGGGATCACCACTCCCATTCCTCCGTATCCGTCCATTCACATCGGATCCGCGGACGTGTATCCGATAGAGATGGTGGCTGCGTACTCCGCCTTCGCGACGCTGGGTGTGCGCGCGGTTCCGACCGCCGTGCTCAAGGTCGAGAATGCGAAGGGAGAAACGTTGTGGGAATCGAACCCCGCGCGCTTCGAGACGATGAGCCGCGAGGAAGCGTGGTTGATGGTCGACATGATGAAGGACGTGGTGCGTCGCGGGAGCGCAGCCGGCGTGTGGGCATCGGGGTTCCACATCCCCGCCGCGGGCAAGACGGGAACGACGAACGACGGTACCGATGTGTGGTTCATCGGCTACACGCCCGATCTCGTGACTGGCATCTGGATGGGCTTCGATCGCCCGCAGAAGATCCAGTCGAACGCGCAGGGCGGACGACTCGTCGCTCCGGCATGGACGTCGTACATGTCGGAGATCTATCAGCGTCGTCCTGCCCCGCCGGACTGGCCGCGTCCCGACGGGCTCGTGGTGCGCGAGGTCGATCGCGTGACCGGCCTGCTTCGCAGTCCATTTTGCCCGGACTCCGATGTCGTGAGCGAGTTCTACATCGAGGGCACCGAACCGGTGCAGCAGTGTGCGGGCCAATTCGCCGCCGATTCCGCGCGTCCGGCACCGGCAGCGCCGCCGGCACCGTTCGGACAGCCGATCGACGTGAACACCGTGCGCCCGCACGCCGTGCCCGTGCCCAAGCCATCCACTCCGACGCCGCGTGATACGATGCCCACGCACTTCGACCCGTTCCATCCCTCCAAACCGTGAGCGGCTGGACCCCGATCGATTGTCATGCGCACACCACGATGTCCGACGGCGCGCTCTCGATCGGGGAGCTGATCGACGCGGTTCGCGCCCGCGGCGTGCGGCCGAGTGTCGCCGATCATCTCTCCACCGACGTTTCGCAGGCGGTGAAGACGGTCGAGGAGATACGGGAATACCTCGACACGCTCGAGCCGTACGATGTGGCACGCGGTGGCGAGTTCTGTTGGCACGATACGCTCTGGCGCGAGCTCCCGAACGACCTCGCGGCGCGCTTCACGCATCGTCTTGGCTCGCTTCACGCGGCGCACATCCCCGGTGCGCGGCGTCCACTCTCCATGTTTCAGCGCGAGGCCCCGAAGGAGATCACGCCGGCGGCGTACATGGAATTCCATGTCGACAATCTCGAGCGCCTCGCAGCCGAGATGCCGGTGGACATTCTCTCCCATCCGACGCTGCTCCCGATTCCATTTCGAGAGCTTCCCGTTGACGAGCTGTGGACGGATGCGTTGGAGGAGCGGCTCGTCGAGGCGCTCTTTCGGGCCGAGATCGCGTTCGAGATCTCGAATCGCTACCGCCCGCACGAGCGCCTCGTCAAGCGCGCGCACGATCGCGGCGTGCGCCTCTCGCTCGGCTCGGACGGGCACACGCGGGAGCAGGTCGGAGATCTCGCCTTTCCACTCGAGATGGCGGCGCGGGTCGGTGCGACAGCCGAGTCGATCTTCGATCCGTTCGTGCACGGCACGCGCGCCGCGCGGTGATCCGCTACCACGCCCGCTGGGTACTCCCGATTTCGTCGCCGCCGATCCGGGACGGAACGGTGGTCGAGCTCGCGGGGCGGATCGTGTACGTCGGCCCGCGCGCCGATGCGCCCGACGGCGAGGATCGCGACCTCGGCGACAGCGCATTGATGCCTGGGCTCATCAACGCGCACACGCATCTCGAGCTCACGGTGTTTCGCGGACTGCTCGAGGATCTCTCCTTCCGCGAGTGGATCGCGCGTCTCCAGCGCGCGAAGGTCGCGGTGATGACGCCAGAGCGATTCCTCGACTCCGCCCGATGGGGGATCGTGGAGGGCATGCGCGCCGGCATCACCACGTACGCCGATACGTGCGATTCCGGTGTCGTGCTCGAGGCAATGCGCGAGCGCGGTGTGCGCGGCATCATGTACCAGGAAGTCTTCTCGCCGTCCGCGGATCCGGCGGCCGTGCGCGATGCCGCCGCGCGGCTCGCCGACACGCTCGCGCGGCACGACGCACTCGAGACCGAGCTGCAGGAGGTGGGCGTGTCGCCGCACGCGCCGTACACCGTCTCCGATCCGCTCTTCGCGCTCGTTGCACGCTCGGGACGTCGCATCGCGGTGCACATCGCGGAGAGTGACGCGGAGCACCGATTCGTCTGCGACGGCGAGGGCCCGTTCGCGGATGCGCACCGCGCGCGCGGCTTCTCCGTCGCGCCGCGCGCATCGTCGCCGATCGCCCTGCTCGCCAAGCTCGGCGTGCTCGATGCGCATCCGCTGCTGATCCATTGCGTGCGCGTGAGCGATTCGGATATCGATGCCATCGCGAAGAGTCGCAGCACGGTCGCGCACTGCCCGATCTCCAACGCGAAGCTGGGACACGGCATCGCCCCCGTGCGTGCGATGGTGAACGCAGGCATCGCGGTGGGACTCGGCTCCGATTCCATGGCTGCGAACAATCGAATGCACCTGCTCGAGGAGTCGCGCGCCGCCGTGCTCGCGCAGCGCCTGCGCGAATCGCACGTCGATGCGCTCGGCGCTTCGCGCGCGCTCGAGCTCGCGACGCTTTGCGGCGCGCGGGCGCTCCAACTTTCGGATCGCGTCGGATCGCTCGAGATCGGGAAGGAGGCAGATCTTGCCGCGTTCGATCTCACTTCACTCGCGGGCACCGCGGATGCGGATCCCGCCGCCGCGCTCGTGTTCGGGCTGGGCGCCGAACCGGCCAAGTTCGTTTCGGTTGCCGGAACGGTGAAGGTCTGGAACTGGGAGCTGCTGAACGAGGATCTCGAGCTGCGCGGCCGCGTGTCGGAAACCGCAGACGCGCTTCGCCACTGGGTGAAGCGCGAATTACAGCCGTCCTAGCCACGTACCACGCCCCAGCGTGCTCTGGCGCGCCTTCTGTTCCTCCCGTTATTTTGCATCACGACACAAAGTGTACGACGCTCCAGGGAACTCATGACTGAAGTCACGTCCGGGCGCACGACAAGGATTTGGCGCGACGGCCAGTTCGTCGCTTGGGAAGACGCGACCATCCACGTGATGAGTCACGCCGTTCACTATGCGTCGAGCGTGTTCGAGGGCATCCGCTGTTACGAGACGCCGGCCGGACCGGCCGTCTTCCGCGTGGCCGATCACATGCGGCGCCTTCAGGACTCGTGTCGCATCTACCGGATGCCGCTCAAGTACGATCTGGAGACACTCATGCAGGCGGCAATGGATACCGTCGCGGCGAACGAGCTTCGTCACTGCTACCTGCGTCCAATCGTCGTTCGTACGGGTGAGCACATGGGTGTGTATCCCATCGATGTGCCGGTCGAGACGTTCATCATCGCCTGGAACTGGGGTCGGTATCTGGGCGAGGACGCGCTCAAGCTCGGTGTCGACGTGTGCGTGTCGAGCTGGAGGCGTGCGGCACCGGATACGATTCCGGGGCTCGCGAAGGCGAGTGGCAACTATCTGGGGTCACAGCTCACGAAGATGGAGGCGCGGCTCGATCGGTACGCGGAAGGGATCATGCTGGACAGTGCGGGGCACATCTCCGAGGGGAGTGGCGAGAATCTGTTTCTCGTGAGGGACGGAGTGATCTACACCCCCACGCTCGGCGCGAGCATTCTGAAGGGGGTGACGCGCGATTCCGTGATGGTCATCGCGCGCGATCTGGGGTATGAAGTGCGCGAGGAGACGATTCCGCGCGAGATGCTGTACATCGCCGATGAGGTGTTCTTCTCCGGGACCGCCGCGGAGATCTCGCCCATTCGTTCGGTGGATCGCATTCAGGTCGGGGAAGGGAAGCCGGGCCCGATCACGCGCGCGATCCAGGAGCAGTACCTGGGCATCTGCAAGGGCGAGCTCGAGGATCGCTTCGGATGGCTCACTATGGTAAACGACACAGTGTCGATAGCATGAGGGCATGCTCCCGCACTGATTGATCAGGCGGGAGTTTTCGTATCGGCCGCGGAGGGAATTGTGGTCGTTGGATGTCTGGCACTAAATGCTTCGTTCGAACCGCTGACGATGGTTCCCATGCGTCGCGCGCTTCGCCTCGTGCTCGATGGCAAGGCGGAGATCGTCGAGAGCGACCCGGGACGCCTCGTGCGCTCGGAGCGGCTCACGCTGCCGCGCCCGGCGGTGATCCGGCTCATGAAGTTCATCCACGTGCCGCGTCGCTTTCGTCGTCAGGTGACCAACACCTTCCTCTTCGCGCGCGATCGCTACCGCTGCCAGTACTGCGGGCGTACGCAGGTGGAGCTGAAGCCGCGCGAGTCACTCACGCGCGATCACCTGATTCCGATCTCGCGCGGTGGAACCAACGAGTGGACGAACGTCGTGACCGCGTGCTCGCCGTGCAACACGCGCAAGGGAAACCGCATGCCCGAGGAAATCGGGATGCACCCGATGTCGCATCCCGTCGAGCCGCACTTCGTGCATCTGAGCTGGGCGGTGCGCCGCCTCACCCCTGCGCAGTCGAACTACATTCGGCTGTTCTATGGCGAGGAGACGCTGCATCAGCTCGAGCACATCGAGCGCGCGGGTCACCGCCCGCTCGCACTCGGAATGCGCGACCGCGAGTAATTCCGCTCAGCGCGGCCGGAATTCCTTCGAGCGGGCCTCGTAGTGCTTGTCCTGGCCGCCGAGGAGCTTCGTGATGAACGTCTTCGCGCCCTCTCCCAGCGCGGTGCCCGGACTCTTCTGTCCGCGCACCGCCGGCGCGACATCTCCCTTGAGCCAGCGCTCGACCTCGTCCAGATCACTCACGGACAGCATCTGCACGTCGAGCGCGAGGTTGTAGTAATACTTGTCGTGCCCATCGGGCACCGCGATCCCGGGTTGCGTCGGATGCGAGAGCAGCTCCTCCACGGGATCGAGGCTGTCGAAGCTGCCGAGCGCCGTCACCTGATCGCCCTCGATGCGCGTGGCCGTGTACCGTCGCTTGAGCGGGTTGTAGCGAACGATCACATCCCACTCGATCTGTCGCTTCAGGTCGTCGAAGAATCCCGACGCGCCCCAAAGCTCGAGTCGGTAATGCAACCGCGCCGGAAATCCGCTGTGCAGCATCTCGCGAATGTCGCGATCCGCGAAGATGCGCACGCTCCGCACGAGCGGCGCGCCGCGCTGGCCGCCATCGGCGTTGGTGAGGCTCACCTCCACACGCGATCGGCCCTGCGCCGCCGCTCGCGAGAGTGGAAGCAGGGTGAGCGTGAACCCCAGCAATACGCGCAGAAGTATTCGCACGCTAGAAGCGATGCCTCAAGCGCACGATCAGATTCACCGGATTGCTCCAATCCGTGAGCGACTTGGCGAGATACACACCCACGTAGTGCAAATCGACACCGGCGCCGGCGTCGTACTTGAACGTGCTCAGCGACGGAATCATCCCCGACGGATAGCGTATCTCGCCGACACGCGGTCCCGAGAGCCATCCGCGGCCGCCATCCACGAAACCCACGAGCGCGACATCGCGATCGATGCGATAGCGCTGAGAGCCATCCGCATCACGACGGCCGAAGAGCCGGATGCGCGAGTCGTGGCGAAACTCGGCCTGGCCGAGCAGCATGCGGTCGCATTGCGCGGGCTGCCCCGGAATCGGATCCCGATCGCTGTTGCACGAGAGCACATCGGGTCCGCGAAACGGCTCTCGGAAATCATATCCCGGCAACGTTCCCGCACCGCCCAAGGCGAATCGTCGCTCGAGCGGCAGGGCGTTGTCGCCGAAGCCAGCGCCGAAGACGAGTCGGAAGTTGAGCTGCGACTGCGGAGACACGCGGTTGTACCGTGTGAAGTCCGCGAGCAGCCGTGTGTATCGCACGCGAACCGCAGTATCGAGCGGGTTGCCGCGTTCGAGAGACCCGCCGGGGCCACGCACGAGATGATTGCCGCCCCCGGTCTCCAGCGACGCATCGATCAGCCATCCGGTCCACGGATCGCCCGCGTTGTTGCGCGTGTCGAGACGGAAGAGCGCCTCGCCGATCCAGAGCGTCCCATCATCGAGCCTGGGATTCGCGCGCCAGTTGGAGCCGTTGCGGAGCAGCGTGAACGGATCGCGCGCCTCGCGCGGCTCCCAGCGTTCGTGGCGCACCCCGAGCTCCAACGACAGCTCGCGCCCCTGATGTCCGCTCACCCACGCGTGCGCGCCCTTCGCGTTGTAGTAGTCGCGATAATCCCTGTGGAGGAAGAAGCTCGCGAGCGACACCTCGCCGTCGCGCAGCTGCCACGACTCCGTCGGGCGGACCACATCGTAGCCCTCGATGCCGAAGCGAGCGTTGCGCGTGCTGCCCACGGTGAGCTCGCTGCTCGCATGCCAGCCGAGGTTCTCGCCCTTCCACTCGAAGTGATCGGCAGAGCGATAGATGCCGAGCGCGGAGAGCCGCAGCGTGCCGATCCCGATGTTCTGCCGAATCGCCGGTCCGCCGATCACCGGCAGCCCCTCGACGCGATTGTATGGGCCGCCCACGAGCGTGAATCCGTGGCGGGGCCGCACGTGGCGTCTCAGCCAGTGCCGGAACCAGTTCGCATCGGGAATTTCCGCGCCCTCGGGCGACTCCGCGATGATGAGCTCTCCAGACTGGCGGAAGCGAAGTGCATCGCTGTGCACCTGCACCATGCCGCCAACCGTCGAACTGTCCGCGCCCGTGGCCGTTCCGCCCGTGACGATGAGATCCTTGTCGACGTGGCCACCAGGCTCGATCGTGACGGGGCCGTTGATGACGATGACGCTCCCGTGTACCGCGCCCGCGATGGTGAGCGGCCCCCACAGCACGGCGACGTTTCCGGGAACCGAGTCACCCGCCGCGATCGACGTCGGCCCGGTACTCCGCACCGCGGCGATGGCGTTGAACAGGTAGGCGATCTCCGACGCGTCATCGTACGACAGCGTGTCCGACAGCAGCGTGTCGGAGCGGGCGCTGTCCGTTCGCGCCTTCGCTGCCTTTGCCTCCTGCCTCGGCTGGGGCTGCTGCGCGAGCGCGCGCGTCGCGAGCGATGCACACGCGAGCATCGCCGCCGTCATCGCCAACCACGCGCTCCGCCGCCTGCGCATCAGGCGCCGCTCCACTCGATCGAGAGCCGCCGCATCCGCCGATAGAGATTCGGGCGATCGGTGCGAAGGCGTCGCGCCGCCTCGGCCACGTTCCCGTTCGCCGCCGTGAGCGCCTGCGAGATCAGCGCGCGCTCGTAGTCGTCGAGCGCGTCGCCCAGGGGCTTCTCGGTGTCGACGATGGCCGGCGTGCTCGCAGATGGCGTCGTGCGGTCGAGGGCGAGCACCGCGCGCACATCGGTGGCGGTGACATCGGACCCCGCGTGCAGGATGCCGAGGCGCTCCACGATGTTCGCGAGCTCGCGCACGTTGCCCGGCCATCGATAGCGTCGCATGAGCTCGAGCGCGCCCGGAGTCCAACGCGGGGCGGGATAGCCGCGCGCGCGGCCGAGCGCGGAGAAGTGCAGGATGAGCGCCTCGATGTCATCCACACGGTCGCGCAACGGCGGGAGCTGCATCGGGATCACGTTCAGCCGGAAGTACAGATCCTCGCGAAAGCTGCCCTCGGCGACGTTCTTCTCGAGATCCTTGTTGGTGGCCGCGACGACGCGGACGTTCACCGGGATCGGCTGTCCGCCCCCGACGCGCTCGATCTCTCTCGCCTCGATGGCGCGCAGCAGCTTCGCCTGCGCCTCGGCGCCGAGGTCGCCCACCTCGTCCATGAAGAGCGTGCCCTGATCGGCGAGCTCGAACCGGCCGATGCGCCGCTCGGTCGCGCCTGTGAAGGCGCCGCGCTCGTGGCCGAACATCTCGCTCTCGACGAGATCGCGCGGAATCGCGGCGCAGTTCACGCGAACGAACGGCTTGTCACGGCGTGGGCTGCCGTAGTGAATGGCCGCGGCGACGAGCTCCTTGCCCGTGCCCGACTCTCCCATCACCAGCACGCGCGCCTCGCTCGGCGC
>DATGDQ010000075.1:0-8358 GCA_035310785.1 Gemmatimonadaceae bacterium
GCTACGGAGGTCTCACAGGGTGTCACGGAAGTCCTGTGCTACGGAACGGCCGTCGTCGTGGAGCAGCAGTAGCGCCAAAAAAACGCGCAGCCCGCCGAAACCGGCGAGCTGCGCGCTTCTACGTTCGACGACGCCGGCGTCAGGGCGCCGGGCAGGGGTTCGGATCGTTCGGATTGCGGAAGCCGTTGATGCCGGCGTTGCTCACGACATCGCCGCCGTGCTGGAGCTGCTCGGTGGACGACGGCGTGTTCGGATTGGTCGCTTCCTCTCCGGAGCCGTAATAGAGCCTCCCCGGAATCTCGTGTCCGAACGTTGCCGATGGGAAGGCGGTGAGCGCCGGGATGCAGGTGCGCTTGTAGTCGTTCCACACCTCCATGTTCTGGAACAGCGCGATGTACTTCTCCGTCATGATCGACTGCAACGTCGCGGGGATCGTCGAGAGCCCGTTGCTCGTCCGCTCCTGATCGAGGAAGGGCTGGGCAGCGGCGGCGCCATGGAGCACGAAATTCGCCTCCGCCAGAATGAGTGAATTCTCATCACTCGTGATGATGGGCTGGCGGAAGGTGCCGTTGTTGCGAGTGCCCTTGATCCCCGAGATGCCATTGGGTCCTACCGACCCGTTGACGTCGACGCCCCCATAGTTGCCGTTCGGCGTCTTGCCGAAGTACTGCGCGCGCCGCGGATCGTTTTGAGCATTCATGATGTTGACGAGCGTCGCGCCGGCCACGAGATCATCGCCGAAGCCCGATGAGGTCTGGAACTGATTCCAGGCGTTGCGCTCGAGTGTTGCACCGGTGTGGAGCGTCGTGAAGTCGCCGTCGTGCGACGCGATGCCATTGGTTGCCGCATCGATGGCCTTCTGATACTCCGTATTTCCACGCACCTCCACCATGTGCATATGGTAGCGCGCCTTGAGCGTATTCGCGGCGGCCGTCCACTTGGCGACGTCGCCGTTGTAGACGAAGTCGTTGGGACCGGGCCCCGGCCCTGCCCCGGCGAGATCGGTGATCGCCTGATCGAGCCTCGCCTCGATGTCGTCGTAGACTTGCAGCTGTGGATCGTAGTGCGGCTGCAAGACGTCACCTGCCGCTTCGCGATAAGGGATGTCGCCCCAAACATCGGCAGCACTGCCGACGACGAGCGCCTCCCACACTTCGGCGACTCCCTTGAACTGCTGATCGCCCGCGCTGTCGGCGCTCGCTTCGATCTTCTTGATGTCGAGCAGCCCGCCTCCCCCGTACACGCCGGCGAACTCGGGATTGGTCGTGGCATTGGTGATCTGGTATTGGCTCTCCTGATCGACGAAGCGGCCGCCCACACCCTGGCACTGCTGCATCCAGAGACAGACGAGGAACGGCACGTTGCCTTCCTGCTCCAGGAACTGCGCGGCCTGAACGGCCGTGAAGAGCTGAAGCCTCGTCGCGCTCGCCGGGTTGTTCGGATCCGTGCTTGCCTTCTTGTCGGTGAGGAAGCTGGTGCACGCGGCTGTGGCCACGAGCGACACGGCTCCCGCGAGCATCAATGACTTTCGCATTGCGAGTCCTCCGGTCGGTTAGCGGTTGAGGCCGAGTGTGATGACGAACGAGCGTGTCTGGGGCTGGTTGAAGTAGTCGAGTCCAAGCGAGTGGCCCGTTGCGCCACCCAGATTCGTTTCCGGGTCATAGCCCGTGTAGCGAGTCCACGTCTTGAGGTTGCGGCCCGCGAGGCGCACATCGATGCTCGAGAGGCCGAGCGTGTTCTTCACGAAGCGTGAGTCGAACGAGTAGCCCACCGAGATCTCACGCAGCTTGACGTAGCCGCCGTTCTCGTTGAACGGCTCGTTGAAGCCTGCGAAGAAGAGATCCGGAGATTCGAGATACCAGTTCACGCCGATCGGAACTGCCGTGCCGGCGCCGGGACCGACGACCGGGCCATCGTACCAGCCGCCCTGCCCGAACGTCTTGAGGTTGCCCGAGCACACCGTGTTGCCCGCGGCGTCGAAGGTGCAATCGGCACGCTGCTGCGTGTCCTTGTGCGTCCCGTAGGCGTAGAGCGCGCCCTTGGTGCCGTTGTTGATGACGCCGCCGTGCTTGAAGTCGAGAAGTCCGGAGATCTGGAACTTCCTGATGTTCAGCGCCGTGCGAAGGCTCCCGGTCCACTTCGGATTCGGGTCACCGATGATGCGCTGATTCGGATCGCCGACCGGGAATCCGTCGGGGCCGATGTAGAGCGCGCCCCTGGGCTGTCCCGCGCACACCGTCGCGAGGTCGACGCCCGCGATCACAGCACCCATGCCCTCGGGGCTGACGCCGCACTTCGCCCACCCGAAGTCGTACATCACGCCGATCGGCTGTCCCTTGATGGCGACCTCCTGCGGCGTCGTGTAGTTCGGATCGAGCTGCACGAACTTGGCGCCGAGCAGATCGAGCACCGTGCTTCGGTTGCGTGCCCACTGCGCGCCGATCTCCCACGAGAAGTTCTGACGGGTGATCGGACGGACATTCGCGGTGACTTCGAAGCCCGTGTTCCGGAACTTCGCGCCCTGCTGGACCTGCTGGAAATATCCCGAGGAGGACGCGAGCTGCTGCGTGAGAATCACGTTCGACGTCGTCGCGTGGTAGTACGTGAGGCCCAGGTCCGCCTTGTCCTTGAAGAATCCGAAATCGAATCCGCCCTCGATCTCGCGGGTCCGTTCGGGAATGAGCGATGGCGTCGCCTTCTGAATGCTCGACGCAAGACCGCCGAATCCGTTGTACGTCGGAGTGGCGCCGACACCCTGTGAAATGGTCGCGAAGGGCGTCGTCGACGTGAACGTCTGCGTGGTGAGATACGGCAGCGGCTCCTGGCCCGCCTCGCCATACGCTGCGCGCAGCTTGCTGAAGGAGACGCCGGGAATCGGCAACACCTTCGAGAACGTCCACGACATGCTCGCCTTGGGGAACCAGGCGCGGAGGTGATTGCGATCGTAGGTGGACGAGCCGTCGTTCCGCAGTGCGCCCGTGAGGTAGAGCTGGTCGAAGAGATCGGCCGTGGCCTGCCCGAAGAACCCGACGTTTCTGATCTCCTGAACGACGTCGAGCGTCGGGTCGCGGTTGACCGTGTTGATGAGGTTGTACGGCACCGCGGCGACGAGTGTGCGACCGACGTCGGAGAGCTGGCGATAGTTCCGATCGTCGATGGTGTTGCCGAGCGTGAACGTGCCGCTGAAGCTCGGGCTGAACGTGTGCGATGCCGTCGCCGTCAGATTGTGATTGAGCTCGTAGTTGACGATCTTCCCTTCGGTGACGCGACCCGCGGGCGCCGGAGCCGTCGATCCCTGCGGGATCCCCTCGAGCCGCTCATCGGTGTAGTAGTCACCGCCCAGCACATAGTTGAGCTTGAGCCAGTCGGTCGCATCGAAGTTCGCATTCAGGTTGCCGAACACGCGTCCGACCTGCGAGTTGTGAACGCCCTCGTTCAGCGTCCAGAACGGATTGTTCCAGCCCCGATCAGTGGTCACATCGAACGGGGTGGGGTGCTGGAACCGGAAGGTGATCTGTCCGTTCGGACCCTTGTACGGCTGGTTGTTCCAGTTCGGCGGCGTGCGCAGGAGGCCGAGCTGCAGCCCGTTCGTGTTGTTGCCGCGCTCGACATAGTTTCCGCGCGTGTCTGCGAACGAGACGTTGCCGCCGACGTCGAATCGATCGGTCAGCTTCTGCGTCGCCTTGAGGCGAATCGTGGACCGCTGGTAGTTGTTGTTCGGCCCCTCGAAGATGCCGCGATCGTAGAGGTACGCACCGCTGAGAAAGAACGACGTGCGCTCGTTGCCGCCGGAGATCGAGAGATTGTTGTCCGTCGTGTGCCCGGTGACGTACGCCTCGTTCGAGTGGTCGTACACCTTCTCGCCCGTCACTGTGAGATCGGGACCCCAGCTCGTGCGGCAGAAGAAGTTGCTGATGTTGTCGCACGCGGTGGAATCCGGATTTCCTTGCGCGTCCGCATTCAGCTCCTGTGGCGACAGGCCGTAGTAGCCCTGCCCATAGCGCGTCTGAAGCGGGTAGTGGCTGGTGATCTTGTCGATCGAGAGCTTGCTCTGCAGCGAGTACCGCGTCGCCCCCGCCTTTCCGCTCTTGGTCGTGATCAGCACCACGCCCTGTCCGGCGCGCGCGCCGTAGAGCGCACCGGCCGCCGCTCCCTTCAGGATCTCGATGTTCTCGATGTCGTTGGGGTTGATGTCGGCGGCGCGGTTCTGATGCGCCGTTCCCTCGATCTCGCCCGCGGTCAATCCGTCGACGGGATTGAAGTTCGTCGTCGAGACGCTGCTGTTGTCGATCGGGACGCCGTCCACGACGAAGAGCGGCTGGCTGTTTCCGGAGGCGAGGCTGCGCGTGCCGCGGATACGAATGTACGAGCCCGCGCCCGGCTCACCACTCGCCTCGGTCACCTCCACGTTCGGTGCCTTTCCCGCGAGCGATTCGACGATGTTGGACTCGTTGCTGCGATTGATCGACGATGAGTCGACGTGATTGCGTACGTTCCCCAGCTTTTCCGCCGCGGTCGACGTACCCGCGCCGGTGATGACGATTTCGCCGAGCCGCAATGGATTCGCGGTGAGCACGAAGTCGTGCGTGATGGGAGCGGTGCCGAGCGTGACCGGCACCGCGAGCGACTTGTACCCGATGAGTCGTGCGACGAGACTCGCCGTCTGTCCATTCGCGCGCGCGGCCGGCACCACCAGTGTGTAGCGGCCATCGTCGCGCGTGATCGTGCCGATGCCCATCCCCTCCAGCAGTACGCTCGCCGATGTGAGCGGCGTGCCGGCGTCACTCGTGACTCGGCCGGTAATGGTGGTTCCCTGGGCACGCGCCGCCGTGGCGGCGAGTACAAGGAAGGCGAGCGATGCACCGGTCTGACGAACTATCGATTTCATGAATCCTCCTCCCGCGTCCGCGGAAGACCGTGGGTGCACTTGCAAGTAGGCCGTGACCCGGGCGCGCTTCGCGCATTGGCGAAGCAGAGGTCCGGGACGTACCCGTACCCCTGGAGGCTAGAGGACATGAAAAGGCAGCGCTGCCGAGTTGGCGATGCTCGCACGGAACTCTCACGTGCGGCGTGGAACCGTTAGCGCGACGTCAGAAGCGCGTCATCGATTTGCACTGTGCTCAGCGTTCGAAACGGTACCCTGTTTTTCGAACAGTGAGGAAGTGGCGAGGTGAGCTGGGATCATCTTCGAGCTTACGGCGCAGCTCGACAATGTGCGTGTCGATCGTGCGGCTCACCATCGCGGGTTTGTAGCCCCACACCTCGCGCAGCAGCTCCGCGCGCTGCGCGACGGAGCCATCGCGCCGCACCAGCGCCATCAGCAGATCGAACTCCTTGGGTCGCAGCGAGACGGGCGCGCCTTGTCGCAGCACGAGTCGCTTCGAGGGATGCACCTCGATGTTTCCGAACCGTACCGCCGCATCGCTCGTCTCCGCGGCCGTGACCGTGGACTGACGCGAGCGACGCAGCAGCGCTTCCACGCGGGCGAGCAGCTCGATGAGACTGAACGGCTTCGTCACATAGTCGTCGGCACCCCAGCGAAAGCCGCGCACCTTCTCCGCTTCATCGGAGCGCGCCGTGAGAATCAGCACCGGCATGTGCAGCCCTTCACCGCGCACGGCCCGCAGCAGCAGATAGCCATCCATCTTCGGAAGCATCAGGTCGAGCACGATGAGATCGGGTCGCGACGAGCGCACGAGCGCGAGGCCGCGCTCGCCATCGAGCGCGACGCCAACCTCGTGTCCCTCGAGCTCCAGATTGGTGCGCAATGCGCGCGCGAGATCGACGCTGTCCTCTACGACAAGAATCCTCGCCATGACTCCTCTCAGTCTCCGCTCTGCGCCGCGGGCGAGCGCTCCGACTCTCTCGAGTACGACTCGACCTCCTGCTCCATCAATCTGGGCATGCTCATGCCCGGAACCTCGATGACGAAACGGGCACCGCCGTCCGGCGCATCCTCCACCCATGTGCGCCCGTGGTAACGCTCGACGAGATGGCGAACCACGGACAATCCGATCCCGCTGCCCGTCGACGATGAGCTCACCTCACGCGGCAGCCGCACGTACGGCTCCCAGATGCGCTGCCGCTCCGCGACGGGCACGCCTGCGCCCTGATCATCCACGTAGATGCGCACCAGCTCCCAGTGCCGAACGGTGCTGACCGTGATCACCGACGACTGCGGCGCATACTTCGCCGCATTGTCGAGCAGGTTCAGGAGCGCATGCCGCAGCACCGGCGCACTGATGGAGGCCGCGAGGCTCTCGTCGAGCTCCTCGCGAATCGAGATCCGATGCTGCCGCGCGAGCGGCGCGAACGTGCGCACCAGCTCGTGCACGAGCGGCGCGAGCGGGAGCGGCTGCGCGGGAGGCGCCGTGGGCTTCTCGCGCGAGGCCCGCGAGAAGAGCAGCACGTTGTCGATCAGGTGTGTGAGATGCCGCGCCTCGCGCACGATCACGCTCACGGCGTGCGAGCGCTCGCCCGGCGCGTTCGCTCGCCCCAGCTGCAGCATCTCCGCGTACACCATGATCTCGGCCAGCGGTGTTCGAAGCTCGTGCGACACGCTCGACGTGAAATCGTCGCGAATGGCCGCGAGATCCTGGGCGCGTCGCGTGAGGATGTACGCGCTCAGCAGCAGCGCGCACGTGAGCACGCAGAGCGCGAGCAGCAGCGGTGCGCGCGTCTCGGGCATGCCTCCGATGAGGAGTCTCGAGGCCATCGACGGCATGATCGCCACCTGCACGACCGACTTGCTCTTGATTCCCGAACCCCAGAGGGAGGCATACGCCGCGTACGTCGTGTCCTTCGCATAACGCGATTCGAACACCAGCCGGTTGTTGTCCCACACCTTCACCGAGAACAGGCTGTCGTATTGCACGCCCTTGGTGAGCGACGGCGGGAGCAGCGGCATCTTCAGTATCGCGCGGAACGTGTTCGGCGCGAATGAGCTCAGCGACGATGAGAAACCGTAGATCGCGTCCGGCGCCCCGTGAAGGCCGTGCAGTGCGGTGAGCAAGAGGATCTGCTCACCCGCAAGCGTGTCCTGAAACGACATGATGTAGAATGCGCCGCGCAGCACGTTGTGCGCCCCGAAGATCGGCTCCTTCGGATCGCCGCGCACGGAGTCGCGCAGCACGGCCGCCTCCATGGGCGAGGGCGTGTGCGCGCCCACGGTGATCAGCTCGTTCGTGGAGGGTACGTAGCGGAAGAAGTACAGCGGGTCCGGATCCCACATGCATTCGCATTTCCGAACATCCGCAACCGCTTCCTGCAGCACCTTGAGATCGATGAGGCTGTCAGCCTCGAGGCGAACGCTCTTGGCGCCGAGCCACGAGAAGATCGCACGCGCGCTCTGACGAAGTGCAAGCTGTGCATCCATCGCGTAATTGTTCGCCGCGAAGCGCGCATAGTCTCGCACGGCCTCTTCCGCGGCCCGCCGCTGCGCGCGCGACGCGATCCACGCCTGCGCGGTGAGCGCAATCGTCGCGAGAAGAGCGAGCGCGAGCACGGCGAGCAACCCCGTGGCGCGGACGTGCGGAGAACGTCCGGAAGGCGTAACGGGGCTGCGCCCGAAAATCCGGCGAAAGAAGGTCACCCCAATCATTTATATGTTCTCGCGACAGCGGGCAATAGCGCGCCTGTGCGACCTCTCGGACAATGTCAGCATCGCGTCAAACTGCCTCTGACGGACGCCACCCGGTCAGCGCGGCTTTTCCCGGTCCGAATAGAAGCGGGTGCCGGAAGACGCCATTTCCCGCAGGATCGCCGCGGGCCTGAAGCGCGGCGAGAAACGGCCATCGAGCACCTCGAGCGCGCGAATCACGGTCGGGATTCCGAGCGTATCCAGGTACCTGAAGGGGCCACCGCGGAACGGCGGAAACCCGATCCCGTACACGGCGCCCACATCCCCGTCGCGCGGACTCGCGATGATCTTCTCCTCGAGACAGCGCGCAGCCTCGTTCAGCATCGCGAACACGCAGCGCTCGACGATGTCGCGCGCACCGATCATCATGCGCTGGCCGTTGCTGGAGATCAGCGGATACACGGTCTCGTCCACGCCCTTCTTCTTTCCATTTTCATACTTGTAGAATCCCTTTCCCCCCTTCCGCCCGGTACGGCCGGCCTCGATCACCTTCGCGAGCGAGACCGCCGGCACCATCCGGTCGCCGAATGCGGCGATCATCACACTGCTCGACTTCCCCGCTATGTCCAGCCCGACCTCATCGATGAGTGTGATCGGTCCCACCGGGAAGCCGAATTCGACGAGCGCCTTGTCGACGGCGTCGATCGAAACGCCCTCGTCGAGCAGCAGCCCCGCCTCGTTGACATACGGCGCCAGAATCCTGTTAGCATAGAAGCCTG
>DATGDQ010000076.1:0-4462 GCA_035310785.1 Gemmatimonadaceae bacterium
ACGGGGCAGATTCGCGACGCACGCGACTTCGACAAGCCGTTCATCGCCATTGCGAACTCGTACTGCGACATCGTTCCCGGTCACGTGCATCTCCAGGCATTCGCGCGCGTCGTGAAGGATGCGATCCGGCAGGCCGGCGGAATTCCCTTCGAGTTCAACACGATCGCCGTCGATGACGGCATCGCGATGGGGCACGACGGAATGCGCTACTCGCTTCCGTCGCGCGAGCTCATTGCGGACGCGGTCGAAACCATGGTCGCCGCGCACTGCTTCGACGCGATGATCTGCATCCCGAATTGCGACAAGATCGTGCCCGGGATGCTCATGGGCGCGGCGCGCGCGAATCTTCCCACGGTGTTCATCTCCGGCGGCCCGATGCGCGCCGGAATGGACGCGAGCGGCAACAAGGTCGATCTCATCACCGTCTTCGAAGGAGTCGGTAAACAGGCCGCTGGCGAGATCACCGACGCACGACTCCTCGAGCTCGAGGAGATCGCGTGCCCGACGTGCGGCAGCTGCAGCGGGATGTTCACCGCGAATTCCATGAACTGCCTGTGCGAGGCGCTCGGCGTCGCGCTCCCCGGAAACGGGACCATACTCGCGACCGATCCGCGCCGCGAGCAGCTCGCGCGTTCGGCGGCACGCCAGCTGATGGCGCTGCTCGCCGATGGCGTGCGCTTCTCGGATATCGTCACCGCATCCGCGATCGACAACGCGATGGCGCTCGATGTCGCAATGGGCGGCTCGACCAACACCGTTCTGCACGTCCTGGCGCTCGCCCATGAGGCCGGGCTGGACTATCCGGTAGGGCGCTTCAACGAGGTGGCGGAGCGCGTGCCGCATCTCACGAAGATCAGTCCCGCGTGGGATGACGAGCGGCAGTGGCACATCGAGGATGTCGATGCCGCCGGCGGCGTGCAGGCGATTCTCGCGGAGCTCGCGCTCAAGCCCGGCACGCTGCGGATGGATACCCGCACCGTGACCGGTCGAACGATGGCCCAGAATCTCGAGGGCGTGCAGAATCGCAATCGCGATTGCATTCGGCCCGCTTCGAATCCGCATGCGCCGCGGGGCGCGCTCGCGGTGCTCTTCGGATCGCTCGCGCCCGAGGGCTCGGTGGTGAAGGTCGGCGCCGTGGACGCGCACCAGATGGTCTTCCGCGGCCCCGCGCGCGTGTTCGAGTGCGAGGAAGATGCCGTGACCGCGGTATGCGCCGGCGACCTGGAGCCCGGATGCGTGGTGGTCGTGCGCAACGAGGGACCGCGCGGCGGGCCGGGCATGCGCGAGATGCTGCAGCTCACATCGATGCTCAAGGGGATGCCGCTCGGTGCGGACGTCGCGCTGATCACGGATGGCCGCTTCTCGGGCGGCTCGCGCGGGCTGTGCATTGGCCACGTCGCTCCCGAGGCAGCGGAGGGCGGCGCGATCGGCCTCGTCGAAGATGGAGACATGATCTCGATCGACCTCGGCGCGCGCCGGATGGATCTGGAAGTCGAGAGCGAGACGCTTGCCGCGCGACGCGCGAGCTGGCAGGCGCCACGCGCGACGCATCAGCGCGGATGGCTCGCGCGATACACGCGCCTCGTGACGAACGCCAGCCGCGGCGCGGTGCTCGCATGACGCCACGCCTCAATTCTGCCGGCGCGAACGATCCCAGTGCCGACGGGTCGCGCACGGGCGCGCAGCTCATCTGCGAGGCGCTCGTGCGCGAGGGAGTCGAGATCATGTTCGGCATTCCGGGCGGCGCGATCATGCCGTTCTACCACGCGATGTGGGAGTATCGCACGCGATTGCGACACGTGCTCTGCCGCCATGAGCAGGGAGCGGGTCACGCCGCGGAGGGCTACGCCCGCACGACGGGACGCGTCGGCGTGTGCATCGGGACGAGCGGCCCGGGCGCGACGAATCTCGTCACCCCGATCGCCGATGCGTGGATGGACTCCACGCCGATGATCGCGATCACGGGGCAAGTCTCGAGCGCCGCGCTTGGCACCGACGCCTTCCAAGAGACGGACATCACTGGCATCACCGTGCCGATCACGAAGCACAATTATCTCGTTCAGCATGTCGAGGATATCCCGTATGTCATCAAGGAAGCCTTCTACCTCGCGCGCAGCGGCCGACCCGGGCCCGTCCTCGTCGACATCACCAAGGATGCGCAACAGGCGAGGGCCGTCCCGCGATGGGACCAACCCCTGCGTCTGCCACGCCACAAGAGTGCCGGCGTCCTCGATCGCGCAGCGGTCGAGCGCGCGACCGCGCTCCTCGTCGGAGCGAAGCGCCCGCTCATCATGGCGGGGAATGGCGTAATCCAGTCCGGCGGCGCGGCGGAATTGCGCGCGCTGGCCGAGCGCACGGGAATTCCGGTGATCACGACGCTGCACGGCAAGGGCGCGTTTCCCGAGTCGCACGAGCTGAGCCTCGGCATGTCCGGAATGCACGGCTGGGTGCACGTCAATCGCGCGATCCAGGAGTGCGATGTGCTCTTCAACATCGGCGGGCGCTTCGACGATCGCGTTACCGGCAAGGTGTCCACCTTCGCGCCGCGCGCGCAGATCATTCACGTCGACATCGATCCGTCGGAGATCGGAAAGGTCGTGCCGACCTCGATCGGCATTCGCGCCGACGCACGGGCAACGCTGACCTGCATGCTGGAGCTCGCGCCGGCGGGCAATCACGACGCGTGGCTCGCCCGCATCCGCCAGATCCAGAAGGAGCACGAGCCGCATCAGGCGTACCGCCGCAGGCCGGACACGCCCACGCTCATGCCGCACGATGTGTTCGCGTCACTCGACCGTGCATTCCACAGGCACACCGGCTACCGCGTGGTCACCGATGTGGGCCAGCACCAGATGTGGGCTGCGCAGCTCATCGAATGGGGGCGCGCGCGCTCGCACATCACCAGTGGCGGCGCGGGCACGATGGGATTCTCGATCCCCGCCGCACTCGGCGCCGCGCTCGCGTTTCCGGAGGAGACGATCTGGGTGATCGTGGGCGATGGCGGCTTCCAGATGACCAACCAGGAGATCGCGACGATGGTGCAGGAGAGTGTGCGCAACGTGAAGATCGCCGTGATCAACAACGGCTATCTCGGGATGGTGCGCCAGTGGCAGGAGCTGTTCGAGGGCGCGCGCTACAGCGGGACGAAGCTCTCCGGCCCGGACATCACGCTCCTGGCGGAGGCGTACGGCGTGCGGGGCATCAAGGTGGAGCGGCCCGACGACACCGATCGCGCCATCGAGGATGCGTGGGTGCACGACGGACCGGTGGTCATCGATTTCCGCGTGGAGCGCGAGGCGAACGTGTTCCCGATCGTGCCCGCGGGGAAGAGCATCAGCGAGATGATGGTCACGGCGACGGCATCCGCATGAAGCGAAGCCCGGGCACGCAGCGCAGCCACACCATCGTGGCACTGCTGCAGGATCATCCCGGCGTGCTGCACCGTGCGGTGAGCCTGCTGCGCCGCCGCGGCTTCAACATCGCGAGCCTCGCCGTCGGACGCTCGGAGGTGGAGGGCGTGAGCCGAATGACGCTCGTGGTCGAGCAGGAAGATGTGGAACAGGTGGTCAAACAGCTGAACAGACTCGTGGAGGTGCTACAAGTGGATGACGTGACGCACGACCCGACGATCGAGCGCGAGGTGATTCTCGTGAAGGTGGCGGCGGGCGGAAACATGCAGTCGGTGGTCTCCGTCGCGCTGGGGTACGGCGCGACCATCGCGGACGTGGGGATGGGAACGATGCTGCTCGAGCTGAGTGGCTCTCCCGCGAAGGTCGAGGGATTTCTGCAACGGCTCTCGCCGTTCGGAATTCTCGAAGCAACGCGCACGGGCCGGATCGCGATGGTGCGCGGACGCGCGGCGCACTCGGCGTCCGAGCTCATGTCCGATCTCGTCCCGAGCACGCCGGTGGCGCAGAGTCCCGAGCAGTGGCTGTCGCAGGCCGACGGCATCAACGGCACGAACTGACCTTCACGGTCGCGGAGAGGACATGACGCAGATCTATTACGACGGCGATGCCGACCTCGAGGTTTTGAGGGGTCGCCGCATCGCCATCATCGGCTTCGGGAGCCAGGGACACGCGCACGCGCTCAATCTGAGAGACAGCGGTCTCGATGTGTGCGTAGGCCTGTACGAGGGCTCGAAGAGCAAGGCGAAGGCCGAAGCGGCAGGGATACGCGTGCTGAGCGTCGCGGACGCGACGAAGGAGTCGCAGCTCGTGTTCCTGCTCACCGGCGACACCTCGCAGAAGGAGATCTACGAGCGCGACATCGCGCCGCATCTCGCACCGGGGAAGACGCTGCTCTTCGCGCACGGATTCAACATCCGGTACGGCCAGATCGTCCCACCTCCGGGTGTGGATGTGAGCATGGTTGCGCCGAAGTCTCCAGGGCATCGTGTGCGCGAGGTGTTTCAGCACGGCGGCGGCGTGCCGGCGCTCGTCGCGGTGCACGCGGATGCCTC
>DATGDQ010000077.1:0-16330 GCA_035310785.1 Gemmatimonadaceae bacterium
GACATCTACGAGTACACGGACGCCATTGCCGCTCACAAGCCCGGTGATGTCGTGCAGGTCGTCGTCCTGCGCGCGGGCACACGGCTCGCGCTCAGCGCTACGCTCGGTAAGCGTGGCTCCTGAACCAATCGGAGGCTCCTGATGCATCGTCGCACGTTCTCTGCTCTCTCGGTGATTGCCACGCTCGCCGCGTCTCCGCTTGCCGCGCAAGACTCTACCCTCGCGGCACCCGGCACGTTCGTGCTGCGAGCGGCGCACCTGATCGATGGAACGGGCGCGGCCGAGCTGCAGAACGCCGCCATCGTCGTGGTGGGCGACAGCATCACGTGGGTGGGGCCCGCGGCGAGCGCGAAGGCGCCGACGGGCGCTCGCACGATCGACCTCGGCGACGCCACGCTGCTTCCCGGTTTCATCGACGCGCACGTGCATCTCGCGGGCCGCGAGCTCGGCGACCCCGAGCGCGATGAGGCGGCGGTGCGCGATTACGATCAGTACAGCGCGATCCTCGGCGTCAATCACGCAAAGAGCACGCTCCTCGGTGGCTTCACGAGCGTGCGCAACGTCGGTGCGCCAAACTACGACGACATGGCGCTTCGGAAAGCGATCAACGCGAGCCAGATCTGGGGTCCGCGTATGGAGAACGCCGGCTACGCGATCGGCATTACCGGCGGCCATTGCGATGAGAATGGCTACAAGCCCGGCCTCTTCGACGGCAGCTACAAGACCGGCATCGCCAACGGCGTGGACGAGGTGCGCGCCGCCGTGCGCTATCAGATCAAGCAGGGCGCGGATGTGATCAAGACCTGCGCGACGGGAGGCGTACTCTCGGAGGGAGATGCGGTAGGCGCGTCGCAGTACACGTACGAGGAGCTGCACGCGCTGGTGGAGGAGGCGAACAAGCTCGGTCGCAAGGTCGCGGCGCACGCGCACGGAACGGAAGGCATCAAGATCGCGGTGCGCGCCGGCGTGAGCTCGATCGAGCACGGCTCCTTTCTGGACGAGGAAGGGGCGAAGATGATGGCGGCGAAGGGAACGTATCTCGTCCCGACTCTGAGCGCGGGGGAGACGGTCGAGAAGGCGGCCAACACCGGAGTGCTCAAGGGACTGCGTCGACAGAAGGCGCTCGATGCGGCGAAGGCCATGCGGAACGCGGTCAGGATCGCGAGGGCCGCGGGCGTGAAGATCGCGCTCGGCACGGATGCCGGCGTGGGCCGGCACGGCACGAACGCGCATGAATTCACGCTCATGACGACCTGGGGCGGGATGTCGCCCATGGAATCGATCGTCGCCGGCACCTCGAGCGCGGCCAAGCTGCTCGGCTGGGACGAGCACGTCGGATCGCTCGTCGCCGGCAAATGGGCGGACATCGTCGCGGTGCCCGGCGATCCGCTCAAGGACATCACGCACATGGAGCATGCCCTGTTCGTGATGAAGGGAGGTGCGATCTACAAGACGCCCGCGGTGGCGTTGCACCCGTAGTCGTGGAGCTTTTTCACACCGCGTACGGTCCGGAGAACGCACCTCGACTGCTCGTTACGCACGGCGGTCCGGGTGCGTCGCACGATTATCTCCTGCCGCAGATGCTCGAGCTCGCGAGCGATTATCGGTTGATCTTCTACGACCAACGCGGCGGCGGGCGATCGCGAGCCGAGAACAGCGCTCCGATCACGTGGCAGACGCACGTCGAGGATCTGGCGGCACTCGTGCGAGAGCTGTCGCTGGAGCCGCTCACGCTCGTCGGCTATTCCTGGGGCGGGCTGCTCGCCCTGCTGTACGCGATCGCGGTCGCAGGCGGCTTTCGCGATCAGGGTATCGCGTTTTCTTCCACGGTTGCCGAGGCGCCAGCGCCCGCACGCATGGTGCTCATCTGCCCGGCTCCCGCCAGCGCCGCGCTTCGAGCGCAATTCAGCGAAGAGCTCGCGCGGCGTCAGCGCGCGCCGTGGATCCAGGAGGAGCGGGCAGCGATCGCCGCGTCCGGCCTTCGCGAGCGCGATCCGGCCGCGTACGCAAAACGCATCTTCGAGCTGGGCGTAGCCGGCTACTTTGCGGATCCCGCGCGCGCGCGCGAGCTGACGCCCTTTCGCGTGATCGGGCGCGTGCAGCAGTCGGTGTGGGAGAGCCTCAACGGGTACGATCTCACGCGGCAGCTTCCGCTCGTTCAGGAGCCGACGCTCGTCCTGCACGGTGCGCACGATGCGATTCCGCTGGCGTCGTCGTCGCTGATCGCCTCGGCGCTCCCGCACGGAGAGCTGGTGGTGCTCGACGAAAGCGCCCACGTTCCTTACGTTGAAGGCCAGGCGGCATTCTTTGCTGCGGTTCGCGAATTTCTTCAGCGCACGAGAGCCCAGTCATGACGCCAGCGGGAGAGTCGATCCAGCGGGAGATCGGGACCATCGGTGGAGACGACAAGCGGCTCCTCGTTTCGCTGACAGTCGCCTACGACGGCATCGAGCACGTTGGTCGCCTCTGGTTCACGGAAGAGGAGTGGGACGACCAGGGGATTCCCGATCGCGGAGTGATCTCGGGTCGCACGACCGACGAGGTCATCGCGTCGGCGCGTGCGCTCACGGAGACGGAGCTGCTGGCGCGACATCAGCGCGCCTCGGTGAACAAGCGCCGCTATCGCTCACTGCGCGCGGTCACGGACGAGATTCTGCGCAAGGTGCGGTACCTGAATCAGGTAGCCGTCTCGATGCGAGCCGGGCTGATCGATCTCGATGGTGCGGCTCAGGAGATCGATTTCACGGAGCACCAGCTTCATGAGCTCGTGGCGAAGCTTCGCGATGCCGCCGGCGTCGAGGATTCGGCCTGATTCCTGCGAACTTTGCCGTCGTGCCAGCTCGTCTCACGCCATACGAACTGATCCTCGAGGCTCTCGAGCGCGAAGACTTCCCTGCCATACGCGCCGAGGGCGAGCAGAGGGGATCCGACGTGCACCGGCGCGATCAGTTCCTGCTGCTCGGCCACGCGGGTGCGACGCTCGGTGAGATCGTGCCCGAGGATGCGGACCCCGAGAGCCTCGATGAATATGGCGAGCTGCTCTATCAGGGTTATCAGTTCTGGTCGTACGGCCGGCGGCTGTACTCCTTCGACAGCTCGGTGACCGCGCAGCTCACCGATCCCGAGTACGACATCGGCGACTGGATCTTCGCGGCGCCGCCCGCGAGCTACCTCCAGTTCCCCTATCAGAAGCTCTGGGCGCGCGTGGCCGCCGATGCCCCATACGAGCCGCTCGATGGCGTGTTCGCTGTGGCGGCGGATACCCAGGAGCACGCCGACTCCGGCGTGCACGTTCGCGTCCAGATGGTGCTCGGACTTCGCCCCGACCGTCCCGGCGTGTCACTCGTGTCGTACCGCGATGATCTCGATCCGACGAAGGTCGCTGCGCGCGCCATGCGTCCGTGGCGCGCGGAAGGCGTGGCGTATGCGAATGCGATCCCGGGCGGCGAGCGCATGGGCTATCGCACGCTCGCGACCACGAGTGAGCTCGAGGCGCTCGCCATTCGCGCCTTTCATTATCTCGATACCCATCCCGATCGCCTGGAGCGCGTGACGGAGGACACGGGAGAGGATGCGTCGCACCTGCCGTACGTCCGCGTGCGGTGAGCGATGGACCCGCGCACGGTCGGACATGCACTCGCGCAGATCGCCGACTTTCTCGAGCTCAAGGGAGAGAACCGTTTCAAGAGCACCGCCTATCGCAATGCGGCGCGTGCCGTACTGGCGATTCAAGCCGATGATCTCGCTCCGGCGCTCGCGTCGGGCGAGCTCGCGGAGCTGAAGGGGATCGGTCCCGCAACGCTCTCGACGATTCGCGAGCTGGTGGACGACGGGGAGTCGCGCTATCTCGAACAGCTGCGCAGCGAGACGCCCGAGGGCGTGCTCGAGATGCTCCGCGTGCCGGGGCTCGGTCCCGCGAAGATCAAGAAGATTCACGAGGCGCTCGGCGTGTCGTCGCTCGCGCAGCTCGAGGAGGCGGCTCGCGATGGACGACTCGCGAAGCTGCCGCGCTTCGGTGCGGGCACGTCGGCGAAGATCCTGAAGGGCATCGCCTACCTGCGCGAGCACAGCGCGTACATGCTGTATCCGCGAGCGCTGGCGGAGGCGGAGCTGGTGCTGGCGGCGGTGCGCGCACATCCGGACGTCGAGGAGGCGATGCTCGCCGGCGCGCTGCGGCGCCGCAACGAGATCGTACGCGACATCGATATCGTGGCGTCGTGCCGCGAGGCGCCGGAGGTCGTGGCTGCGGAGCTCGCAGGCGGGCCGGGCGTGCGCGAGGTGGAGATGAACGGGCGCGGCTCGGCCGAAATCCAGTTCATCGATGGCACCGTGCTCGATCTCCACTGTGTGCGGCCGGACCGCTTCGGGGTGGCGCTGTGGCGTGCCACGGGAAGCGGCCCGCACGAGCGCGAGATGCTCGAGCGGGCGGCGGAGCGCGGGCTCTCGCTCTCGGGCGACGAGTTGCGCGACGCGAGCGGCGCGCGCATTCCCATTCCCGACGAACGCGCGTTCTTCGCGGCGCTCGGGCTCGCGTACATCGAGCCCGAGCTGCGCGAGGCGCGGGGCGAGATCACCGCGGCGCAGTCGGAGACGCTGCCGACGCTCATCGAATACGGCGACATCCAGGGCGTGCTCCACTGTCACTCCGAGTACTCCGACGGCAAGGCGACCATCGAGGAGATGGCTCACGCCGCGCGCGCACTCGGCTGGACGTACATCGGGATCACGGATCACTCGCAATCGGCATTCTATGCCGGAGGTCTCAAGCCGGACGCAGTGCTCGCGCAACACGAGGAGATCGATCGCTTGAACGCGAATGACCTCGGGGTGCTGGTGCTCAAGGGTGTCGAGGCCGACATTCTTGCAGACGGCCGCGTAGACTACGATCAGGAGCTGCTGGATCGCTTCGATTACGTGATCGCGTCCGTACACTCGCGGTTCTCGATGGACCGGGAGACGATGACGCAGCGGGTGCTTCGCGCACTGGACGACCCGCACGTCACGATCCTCGGTCACCCGACCGGTCGGCTGCTGCTCAATCGGGAGGCATACGCGATCGATATCGAGGCGGTGCTCGAGAAGGCGGCAGATAAGGGCGTGGCGGTCGAGATCAACGCCGATCCGCATCGGCTCGATCTCGACTGGCGGCACTGTCAGCTCGCGAAATCGCTCGGCTGCTCGTTCGAGATCGGTCCCGACGCACACTCGACGCGCGGGCTCGCGAACATGAGCTTTGGAGTGGGGGTTGCGCGCAAAGGGTGGCTCGAGGCATCGGATGTGATCAATGCGCTGAGTGCGGAGGAGATCCGGCGGCGCCTACGGCTGCGGAGAAATTCATGAACGCGAAGCGTGTGGCAAAGAAGGTCGCGAAGCGTGTCGCGAAGAAGCTCGTGCGAAAGATCGTGAAGGCGGCGGTGGCGCCGAAGAAATCCGCAAAGCCGAAGGAGGCTGCGCTTCCTCATCTGCGCGAGCGGTGGCCGCGCACCGATAGGGAGCGAAGGGCGCGTGCGGCCGAGTACTATCGACGACTCTCGGCAACGTATCCGGATGCGCGCTGCGCGCTCGATCATGAAGATCCCTATCAGCTCCTCGTCGCGACCATTCTGAGCGCGCAGTGCACCGACAAGCGTGTGAACATGGTCACGCCGGGTCTTTTCAGGCACTATCCGGACGCGAAGGCGCTCGCGGGAGCGAAGCCGGAAGCCCTCGAGGAGGAGATCAAGAGCACGGGTTTCTTTCGCAACAAGGCGAAGAGTCTGCTCGGAATGGCGAGCGCCGTGGTCGAGCGACACGGCGGAGACATTCCGGATACGATGGACGAGCTCACCAGTCTTCCGGGCGTCGGCAGAAAGACCGCCAACGTCATCCTCGGCAACGCGTTCAACAAGAATCTCGGCATCGTCGTCGACACGCACGTCACTCGCTTGTCGAACCGGCTCGGCCTGACGCGCGAGACCGACGCGGTGAAGATCGAGGAAGATCTGATGCCGCTGTTTCCATCGGAGCAGTGGACGATGGTGTCGCACCTGCTGATCGAGCATGGGCGGCAGATCTGCATCGCGCGTGCGCCGAAGTGCGAGGTGTGTCCACTCAACGACATCTGTCCGTCTTCACGCGTGTGACGGCGAGCGCGAGCGCCGCGCGTGGCTGCGGAGCGCGACCGGGCCGATTATCTTGCGCGGGCTGCTCTACTCCGACTTCCCTTCACCGCTGGTTCCTACATGGCGAAGCAGGCTACGATCGAGACCAATCGCGGCACCATTGTCGCGGAGCTCTTTGAGAAAGATGCACCGATAGCCGTGGGCAACTTCGAGAAGCTTGCGAACAGCGGCTTTTATGACGGCGTGAAGTTTCACCGCGTGATCAAGGACTTCATGGTTCAGGGTGGCGATCCGCTGTCGCGTGATCTTCCGGCTGGCGATCGCCGCATCGGCACGGGCGGCCCGGGATACACGATCAAGTGTGAGACCAAGGGCAATCCGAACAAGCACGACGTTGGAGCGCTGTCCATGGCGCACGCGGGAAAGGACACCGGTGGTAGCCAGTTCTTCATGGTGCTCGACGAGAACAACACGCGGCACCTGAATGGCGTGCACACCGTGTTCGGGAAGATCACGTCCGGGCTCGACGTACTGAAGAAGATCGCGCAGAACGACACGATGACCAAAGTCCGCGTCGCGTAGCACACCGACCACGAGGAACGCACATGGCCGCACCACAGGAAGGGGATCTGAGGGCTGGACTCACCGGGCTCATCATCGGAGCGGTGTTGCTCGGGGCCGCCTTGACGACGATCGTGCACTTCACGAATCAGCGATACGCGAGCGAGGCGCCGGCGGCGGCTGCAACGAAGTAGTTCGCGGGAGCTGGACAGGTTGAAGGGCGGGCGCGGGAGGCGTCCGCCCTTTTCTGTATGGTTTGATACATTGCGAACGCCGCTCTGGGATCGCGACGCGATACAGTAACTTACTAGTCAGTCAATACGAGTTCAGCCCGCGCCTTTGGGAACAACTCTACTGACGAGCCGTTTAGTTACTCTCGTCCTCCCACACCACGCGATGTCCGAGACCACACACACCAACGCACCCCGCTGGCGCCGCCTTCCCGGTGAGCGCCCGCGCCAGATCCTCGACGCGGCGCTCGAGGTGTTCGGTGAGCGTGGGCTCGCGGCCGCGCGGCTCGAGGACATCGCCCGATCCGCCGGCGTCTCCAAGGGCACCATCTACCTGTACTTCCCCAATAAGGAAGCGCTCTTCTGCGAGATGATCCGCGAGATCCCTTCGCGGCACATCGCGACGGTCGAGGCGATGATCACCGAGGATGCCAGCGCTCGCGAGCAGCTCCGTCAATACCTGCGACACTCGTGGGACTACGTTCGCACGCCGTCGTTCGAGATTCTCTATCGTTTGATTCTGAGCGAGCTGCATCATTTCCCCGATCTGTACGAGCAGTTCATCGAGGAAGTCCCGATGCGCTCCATGCGCATTCTCGGAGACATCGTGCGGCGCGGCGTCGAGTCCGGTGAATTCCGCGACATCGATCCGCTCGCCGCGGGACGCATGCTCCACTCCGTGCTCTTCATCCATGGCGTGTGGGCGGCGAAGCGCGCACGCATTCCCTTCATGCGCGATCTGTCGGACAACCAGGTGCTCGACCAGCTCGAGGACTTCTGTCTCCACGCGATCGGCCAAGCTCCAGCGCCCACCGCATCTCACGTGCATACATGACCACCGGCTTTCGCACGTTGCTCGTGCTGTCGCTGTTTGCGTCGGCAGCGACTGCTCGCGCGCAGGACTCCGTCCTGTCTCACCCGCTGACCCTCGGCGACGCGGCTCGCCTCGGCGCGCGCCAGAATGCGTCCGCGCTTCAGGCGCGCTACCGCGCCGAGCAGGCGAACGCGCGGATTACGCAGGAACGATCGGATCTCCTGCCGTCGATCTCCGGGTACGTCCAGGAGAATGGACGCTCCTTCAACACCGCAACGTTCGGAATTCCGTTTCCCGGATTCGATCCGCGCGGCGAGGTCATCGGGCCGGTGAACATCTTCGACGTGCGCGGGCGAATCTCCGAGACCTTTCTCGACTTCGGTGCGCTCCAGCGCGTCAAGAGCGCGCGCACGACCGCACGCGCATTCGGGGCGACAGCCGCGAACGAGGCCGAACTGTCGGCGCAGAATGCGGCGCAGGCGTATCTGCGCGCGCAGCGAGCCGACGCGCAGCTCAGTGCGCGGCAGGCCGATTCGATCCTCGCCGATTCCCTTCTCGGGATCGCACGAGAGGAGCTGCGCGCCGGGGTCGGTGTCGCGCTCGACGTCACGCGCGCGCAGTCGCAGTTCGCGTCCGTGCGCGCACAGCTGATCGTCGCGCGCAACGAGCGCGACCGTTCGCGCCTCGATCTCCTGCGCGCGCTGGGCCAGCCGCTCACGGCCAACGTCTCGCTCGCCGACAGTCTCACCATGCTCGACATCCGCGACACCACCATCGACGAAGCGAGCGCGATCGAGGCCGCGATGCACGCGCGTCCGGACCTGCGCGCCGCCGACGAGCAGATTCGGGCAGCGGAGCAGCGCATCACGTCGATCAAGGCCGAGCGGTTGCCTTCGCTCTCGGCGTTCGGCGACTACGGATACATCGGCGACCAGAAGCTGCTCGGCACCTACGACTGGGGCGTGCAGGTCTCCATTCCGATATTCGACGGAATGCATCGCGAGGGGCGCATCGAGGAAGCGAAGGCGATGGCGAACGAGATCGATGTGCGCAGGCGTGACCTGCGACAGCAGGTGGCGATCGAGGTGCGCGGCGCGCTTCTCGATCTCGCGTCAGCGCGCCAGGAAGCCGATGCGGTGCGCGAGGCGCTGAGGCTCGCCCAACAGGAGGTCGCGCAGGCTCAGGAGCGCTTCCGCGCCGGTGTGGCCGGGAATGCGGATGTGATCACGGCGTCGCTCGCGCTCAACACGGCCCGCACCCAGGCGGTGGATGCGCTCGCGAGCTATCAGGGCGCGAAAGTGGCACTGGCACGCGCGGTGGGATCGGTCACGGCACTTCCCTAGCAGAACGGCTCACGCGGGATCGCTTCGCTCAACTCGACATCGAACGACAGTCATACGACACAGAGGACTAGCAACATGGGGACGACCACCGAACAAGTCACAAAGCAATCACAGCCGAGCGCTCCGCCGCCGCGCGAGTCTGTCGTCACTCCGCCCGCGAAGGGTGCGATGCGGAAGAGAATCATCTTCGGAGTGATCGCCGTCGCCGCCGTGGTCGCGCTCACCTGGGCGGTCAGGAAGTTCATCTACTCACGCGGACACGAGACGACCGACAACGCGCAAGTGGACGGACACATCGTGCCGGTGCTCGCGAAGGTCGGCGGCTACGTGACCGCGGTGCTCGTGCAGGACAACGATTCGGTGCAGAAGGGGCAGACGCTGGTTCGGATCGACGATGCGGAGTATCGGGTGAAGGTCGCGCAGGCGGAGGCGGATCTCGCAGCCGCGCAGTCGACGGCGGGCGGACGACAGTTCACCGGGCAGTCACAGGCGGCGGTGGCCACGGCCGCGGGTCAGCGCTCGGCGGCCGACGCCCAGATTCAGGCGGCTCTGGCGAATCAGCAGAAGGCGAATGCCGATCTCGCGCGCATGCGCGATCTCGTCGCCAAGCAGATCGTCTCGGCGCAGCAGCTCGACGCGGCGCAGGCTGCGGCGGCATCCGCGGCGGCTGATGTCGAGGCGCTGCAGCGGCAGGCGGCTGCGGCCGGTGGCGCGGTGCAGAACGCGCAGGCGGGCGTGCGGCTGGCGCAGGCGCGCCTGCAGGCGGCGCAGGCGGCGCTCGACAATGCAAAGCTGCAGCTGAGCTACACCACCGTGAGTGCACCCGAAACGGGCACGATCTCCAAGAAGCAGGTGGAGATCGGACAGCTGGTGCAAGCCGGCCAGACCATGATGTCGATCGTGGCCGACACCGGCACGTGGGTGACCGCCAACTTCAAGGAGACGCAGCTCAACAAGATGCGCGTCGGACAGCCGGTCGCGTTCGAGGTCGACGCGTATCCCGGGTGCGAGTTCGAGGGCAAGGTACAGAGTCTGAGTGGAGCGACCGGCGCTCGATTCGCGCTGTTGCCTCCGGACAATGCGACGGGCAACTTCACGAAGGTGGTGCAGCGCCTGCCTGTGCGCATCGCGATCACCAAGGGCTGTGGGTCCAATCATCCGCTGCGCCCTGGAATGTCCGTCGTCGCCCACGTCGACATCAACAAGTGATGACCACTGCCTCGGCTCCTGACACCACACTTCCGTCGCGCGACGAAGCACTCGCGCTGATGCGCGAGTACACCGCGAGCGAATCGCTGCGCGCGCACATGCTTTCGGTGGAAGCGGCCATGCGCGCGTACGCGGTGCGCTTCGGCGAGGATCCGGAGCGTTGGGGACTCACCGGCTTGATGCACGACTTCGACTACGAGCGCTTTCCCAACGACGCACACTCGGCCACCGAGGAGCATCCGGCGGAGGGCGTGCGGATCCTTCGCACGCGCGGTTATCCCGAGGATGTGCTTCAGGCCATCTTGGGGCATGCCACGTATTGTGGCGTCGCGCGCGAGACGCTGATGGCGAAGACGCTCTTCGCGGTGGATGAGCTCACGGGGCTGATCACCGCGTCGGCGCTCGTGCGCCCGTCCCGGAGCGTGCTCGATCTCGACGGTCGCTCCGTGCGCAAGAAGATGAAGGACAAGGGGTTCGCTCGTGGCGTGAGCCGGGAGGACGTCATCCAGGGGGCCTCGGAGCTGGGCGTCGACCTGGACGAGCACATTCAGTTCGTGATCGAGGCGATCCGACCCGTTGCGGGCTCCGTTGGACTCCAGGGAGCTTCCGTTGCCGGGTAACTCCGGCTGGCCAACGCTGTGCAGATGCAGTGCGTATGAACGACGGACCCCGCTCATCCGACATGACCGCTCTTCCGCTGGACCTCTTGGACCGTCCGTCGTCGGCGCTAACGGCTGAGCCCGCTCAGCCAGACGCCGAGCGCGTGCTGGTGGAGGAAGCGCAGAGCGGCAGCGAGCGGGCATTTGCGACACTCGTCCACACGCACATGCGCCGGGCATACGCGGTGGCGCGGGCGATCTGCGCGACGCACGAGGATGCGGAAGACGCGGTGCAGGACGGGTTTCTCCACGCCTATCGCGCGCTGGAGCGATTTCGCCCCGAGCAGGCGTTCGCTGCGTGGCTCAATCGCATCGTCGCGAACGCTGCGCTGGACATCGGCCGCCGTAGAAAGGTGAGGGATGCAGACTCGTTGCCCGAGACGCTCTCGGTGCCGCAATTCGATCCCTCAGAGCGCTCGGAGCTCCGCGGCCGCCTCGGACTTGCGCTGGGAGTGCTGCCAAATCGCCAGCGATCGGTGCTCGTGTTGCACGATGTCGAGGGCTACACGCACGGCGAGATCGGAAGTATGCTCGGAATTCCCGAAGGGACGGCGCGATCGGACCTTCACCACGCGCGCGCATCGCTCAGAGAGCGGCTGCGCGACCTCTGGACTGAGAGATGACGATGGAGCCGCGAATCGGACCGGAAGGGCGGGACGACGATGTGACCCGGGAGCTGCGAACTATCCTCGCACCGCCAGGAGGCCAGGCGTTCTGGGACGCACTCGAGCGTCGCATTCTTGCGCGCGTCGCGGCGACCGAAGACGACAGCTGGTGGAGACAGCTTTCGCGGTGGCGCCGCGGGCTCGCGCTGGCCGGTGCCGCGGCGATTCTCGTAGCCGGACTGGTCGCGCAGCGCTCGAACCGTCAGCGTTCGATAGCGGCATACCGCGAGATCGAGTCGAGCCGTGTCGTTCCGGTGCAGGTCGCGAGCGAGACGGAGCGGGAGGCGTCGCGGGACGTGACGCTGCGATACGTGATGGGTCCATGAGCCGGAGCTGGCGATGAGGAAATCGAAGTCGATGGCAGTGGGCTTTCTGCTCGGCGCGCTGTTGTGCGGAGGTGCGCTCGGGTTCTCGCTCGATCGTGTGCTCACGAAGCCCGCGTGCGATGCGAACACCGATCGCCAGGCCGTGCGCGCGTACATGGCGTCGAAGCTGCAACTGACGTCCCTGCAGCGTGCACAGGTCGACAGCCTGCTCGACATCCGGCATCGTGAGATCAGCAGGATCGTAGCGCCGGTCCGCCCGCAGCTCGACTCGGTTCGCGAGGCGACGCGCGTGCAAATCAAGAAGCTGCTGGATGCCGGCCAACAACGGCGCTTTCAGGACTGGGTGGACGAATCGAAAAGGGAAGAGGCCAAGCAGCAGTGAATCCCGCAGCACGACTGATGTGGGTTGTGGCACTGCTGGGAATGGCGCAGCGCTCGAACGCGCAGAGAGCGGCGGACTCGGCTCACACGATCTCACTGCAGGAAGCGGTGACGCTGGCGCAGAGGAACTCGCCGCTCGCGGTGAGCGCGCGCGGACAGGTGAGATCGAGCCAGGCGGGGGTTCGATCCGCTTACGCGGCCTTTCTGCCGACGCTCAATGTTCAGGCAGCGAACACGCAGAACAGCCCCGCCGGTGTCGTCGTCGACAGCACGGGCCATGTGTTCTCGGGGCGATGGCAGAATTCGCAGGGGTTCAGCGCCGGCCTCCAGCTCTTCGATGGGTTGTCGCGCCTCTACCAGATCCGCGCGAGCAAGGCCGAGGTGACGGCGGCGCGGGCGAACGAGGTGACACAGACGTTCCAGGTCGCAGTGCTCGTGTCGCAGCAGTATTACGCGGTGCTGGCCGCGAAGGAATCGGAGAGCGCCGCGCGCGCCGAACTGGATCAGGCGCAGCAGCAGCTCGCCGTGTCCCGCGCGAAGGTGCAGGCGCAGACGGCGACGAAGTCCGACTCGCTGCGCGCGATCATACAGGTGGGCAACGCACAGCTCGCGCTGCTGCAGGCGCGGAACAACCTGCAGACGGCGAACGCCACGCTCACTCGCCTCGTGGGTGAGCCCTACAAGGTGACGGCGAATGCCGCGGACACCCTCGGCGGACCCACCGTGGAGGTGGACAGCGCCAAGCTCGCGCAGCTCGCGGAGGTGAGCCCGACGGTGCAGCAGGCGCAGGCGCAGCAGGCGGCCGCGCAGGCGCAGTACCGCGCGGCACACGCGCCCTACTTCCCCAATCTGTCCGTCGCCTACAATCGCAATCGCTACCACAGCGACAGCTCGTTCAATTTCGCGAACGGCGGGTACAACTACAGCGGAACGCTGCGCTTCACCGTGAGCTATCCGCTGTTCAACGGATTGACGCGCGAGCAGGACGTCGTGAATGCGCAGGTGGCGGAGCAGAATGCGGCCGCAACGGCGCAGGACGTGGCGCTGCTCGCGCAGCAGAATCTCGTGACCTACATCGGCACGCTGCGCACGGCGCAGCAGCAGATCGAGATTCAGCAGGTCTCGGTCGCGGCGGCGGAGGAGGATCTGCGAGTGCAGCAGCAGCGCTACCAGCTCGGGGCGTCGATCCTGCTCGACGTGCTCACGTCCCAGACGCAGCTCACGCAGGCGCGTCTGGCGCTGATCCAGGCGCGGTACGACTATCGCGTTGCCAAGGCACAGCTCGAGGCACTCGTCGGGCAGCAGCTGTGAGCGGCGCGCCCATTCGGAGACTCTACGTGAGACGTCTTGCGTTGTCGCTCGCCCTCGCGATCGGCGCTGTCGGCTGCCGCGGGAAGAAGGCCGATCCATTCGCCGCCATTCAGCGGGCTCCGATCACGCGGCAGGACATCGTGATCGATGTCGAGGCGACCGGCGTGATCCAGCCGATCAATGCGGTACAGGTGAAATCGAAGGCATCGGGACAGGTGATGCATCTGCACGTGAGCACCGGCTCGGAGGTGAAGCCGCACGATCTTCTGGTGGAGATCGATCCGCGTGACGCGAGGAGCCGCTACGACCAGGCCGTCGCGGCGCTCCACGCGGCGCAGGCGAATGTCACCGTCACCAAGGCGCAGCTCGAGCGCTCGCAGTCGCTCGCGAAGGAGGGCGTGATCACGGCGCCCGAGGTCGAGACCGCGGTGCTCGCAGCGGCGAACGCGACATCGAGTCTCGTCGCGGCGCAGGCGGCGCTCGATCAATCGAAGATCGCGCTCGAGGACGTCACGATTCGCGCGCCGATGGCGGGCACCGTGATCCAGAAGGACGTGTCCGAGGGACAGGTCATCAGCTCGGCGACGAACACCGTCGGCGGAGGGACGACGCTGCTCACGATGGCCGATCTCGGAGAGGTGTACGACAGCACGCTCGTGAGCGAGAGCGACATCGGAAACGTGAAGGCCGGACAGACGGCATCCGTGAAGGTCGACGCCTACCCCAACCGCACCTTCCAGGGAAAGGTCGAGAAGATCGCGCCGCAGGCAACCGTGCAGCAGAGCGTCACGATGTTTCCGGTGATGATTCGCCTCGACAATCGCGATGGCGCGCTCATGCCGGGGATGAATACCGACGTGTCGATTCTCGTCGAGCACGCGGACAATGCGCTCGCGATTCCGAATGATGCCGTGCGCAGTGTGCGCGAGGCCGCGACCGCGGCAACCGCGCTCGGACTGGATCCACAGAAGGTTCGCGAGAGTCTGGCGAGTCAGCGGGGCGGTGGCAGCAACGGCTCGGGTGCGAGCGGCGGTGCTGCGCCCGTGGCCGTGACGCAAGCGCAGTGCGATACCGTCGAGCGCGTGTTGTCCGCGCATCCCGGCTCGCAGGCGGCGTTGACGAGGTACCGGCAGCAGATGCGCACCGACACCACTCGCGCCGCGGCACTGCGCGCCAGCATCAAGGCGACCATGGATTCGCTGCATCTCGACCAGAGTGTTGTCCGCGGCTGCATGCAGCTTCGCCGTTCGAGCGCTGGCGGCTCCGCACTGGCCATGGGCAGCGGCGATGAGGAACCCGCGCCGGGCGATGCGCGTCCGCATCCGGGGCTCGTCTTCGTCGCCGCCAACGGCACCTTCGAGCCCCGCATTGCCATGCTCGGCGTCGGCAACTACGACGTCACTCAGGTGCTCTCGGGCTTGAAGGAAGGCGACAACGTCGCGCTCATCAACGCGGCGATGCTTCAGCAGCAGCGCGCGAAACTGCAGCAGCGCATCCAGAGCCGCATGGGGTTGCCCGGAGTCAACCAGCAGGGCGGCGCGCAGGGCGGCGCCCGCACGGGCACGGGTGCAGGCGCCGGAGCGGGCGGACGCGCGGGCGCCGGCGGCACCGGTGGCAGCCCGGGCTCGAACACCGGTGGCGCTACGCGTCCTGCGCCGCCCGCCGCTCCTCCGTCGCCGCGCTAGCATGCGCCTCAGCGAGATCATCGCCGTTGCACTCAGCGCACTTCGGGTCAACAAGCTGCGCTCGCTGCTCACGATGCTCGGCATCGTGATCGGCGTGGGCGCAGTGATCGCGGTCGTGGCGCTGGGCCGGGGAGCGCAACAGGCGGTGAACGAACGGATCTCGTCGCTCGGCACCACAATGCTCACGGTCATTCCCGGGCAGGTGTTCACCGGAGGCGTGGCTTCCTCCTCGGATCGTGCGAAGCTCTACGTGGAAGACGCGACCGCGCTCGCTCAGCGTGGCACCTTCTTCAGCGGCGTCGAGCCGGAGATGTCGCGCTCGCTACAGGTGCAGTATCGCAATCAGAACACGAACACGCGCGTGATCGGAACGACTCCGAACTATCTCGACGTCCGCAAGTACACGATCGCGTCGGGCCGCATGTTCACCGAGGCCGACAACAATGGTCGGCAGCGCATCGCCGTGCTCGGGCCGACGACCGCCGCAAACCTCGGCGCGGATCCACCGGAATCCGCGGTGGGATGGCTGGTGCGCATCAGCGGCATTCAGTTCGAGATCATCGGTGTGCTCGCGCCGAAGGGCGGCGCCAGCGGATTCAACGATCCCGACGATCAGGTGCTCATTCCGCTCAACACCGGGCGATTTCGGGTGTTCGACACCAAGAATCTCCAATCGATCAACGTGCTCGCGGTCTCCGAGGCGCAGATCCCGCAGGCGATGACCGAGATCGAGAGCATCATGCGGCGGCAGCATCGCCTCCCGAGTGGGCGGGACGACGACTTCGAGATTCGAAATCAGTCCGACTTCCTGAACGCCGCGCAGCAGACGACGCAGGTGTTCGGCCTCCTGCTTTCGGGCATCGCCACCGTGAGCCTGCTCGTGGGCGGAATCGGGATCATGAACATCATGCTCGTCTCGGTCACCGAGCGCACGCGCGAGGTCGGGATCCGGAAAGCACTCGGCGCAACGCGTCGCACCATTCTCGCGCAATTCCTCATCGAGGCGGTGGTGCTCTGCGTTCTCGGCGGCATCATCGGGATCGTG
>DATGDQ010000078.1:0-6321 GCA_035310785.1 Gemmatimonadaceae bacterium
CGACCGCGCGCGCATCGTTCTACGTCTACAACGACGAGAACGACGTCGAGATGCTCGCGAGCGCGCTCGAGAGCGCGAAGCGGATCTTTGCTCTTGCCTGACTCGCGGCGAGCCTAGGCTCGCGCGTGGGTCGACGTCGGCTGCACGCTCGACGTGCGAATCGAGCTCGGCGCGTCGAGATTGGCGCCATCGTGTACTCCGACGCCAAGTCGGTCCACGAGCTCACCGCCCAGCCAGCCCGTGACTCCCGCGAGTGCGAATCCGGCGAAGCTCAGCACGTAGTCGACGGTTGCCGGATTCGTCGCGTGGCCCCGACGCAAGAACCAGCTCGCCGCGAACAGTGCGAGCACGACCACGTTACCCAACGCATGCCACAGGCCGATCGACTTCGCACGCGTGCCTGACGGAATGGCGCTCCAGTCGATGAGCCCGAAGATCGCGGCGAGCAGGCCGGTGATGATGCCGAGCCCGATCATGTAGAACGCGACGAGCGACCAACTGCCGCCACGCGCCAGGTGCATGATGTCGAAGACGATCGCGCCGCCGAGCAGGCCGAGCGGAGACACGATCAGCATTTGATGAATCGGATGTCCGAGAAGCTTTGCGCGACTGTCCATGGTCCCTCACTTCGCCTGAATTCGCTACCGATGCGCGTGCGACATAGAGGAATTGCGCAAAATCGTCGCCACGGACCCCGACAGTCCGAGGGCGGGACACGTCGTTGCTGCGTCCGCCTCAGCGCGCGGACGCAGCCTTGGGCGATGTGAGAAGCTCGGGCACCGAGTCGCCGACGAACACGGGAGCGGGGAGCGGGTCGAGATGCTCGCGGGCGAGAATCCGCTTGCCGGCATCGGAGATCAGGAACGCCGCGAACCTTTCGCCGAGCGCCTTGTGCGGAGCGTTGCGGGGCACGGTGAAGCCGTAGATGATCGGCTCTCCCTTCATCTCGACGGAGTCCGTGCGCGAGTTCCCCGGAATGCGCACCGTCGCGCGCGCGTATTGCGCGAAGGCCGCGGGATCGCTGAGGTCGATCGCGCGCGGCAGCGTCACGTAGGGGAGCTTGGCGGCCTGCGCGACCGATTCGTAGGACCATGCGTAGTCGATCTCGCCGGCCTGCAGCAATCCCATCAAGTCCACCTCCTTTGGACGGACGAGGTGCGCGGACGAGTTGGCGGCGAGGCGATCCGCGAGTCCGGGCTGCCCGTAGTACTGCTCGGCGAGCTTCATCACGATGAGGGAGCGATAGCCGTTCGGGTCGAGCGCGGGATCGGCGCGGCCCGTCTGCACGCCCTTCGTCTCGAGGATCTTGTACCAGTTGGTCGAGTCGATGGTGGAAGCGAATTTCGACTTGGGCGTGTACATGATCACCATCCGGTTGCGCGCGAATCGCGCATACCAGCTCGTCTGCGCGGGCATCAGATACTTCGGAAAGACCTGATAGTCCGCGGAGCCGACGAAATCGGGAATGCGGTGGAGCTCCGTGAGCTTGCGCGCGGTCTCGACACTTCCGGCGTTCTCCTGCTCGATCCTGATCTTCGTGCCGGCGGTGAAGGAGTCGAGCGCGGCACGCAGCGGCCGACCCAGGCTTCCAGCGTTGAAGACGATGATGGCGTCGTCGGTTCGCATGGCGTCTCTCCTTCCACAAGCAGCGAGTATTGCGACCGCGGCCAACAGCATGAGCGAGGGGAGCCGGCGCTGGTCGGGCATGAGATGAATTCCGGATTGAATGTGCGCTTCCGTTTCGCGTGAACACGACGCACCTTCAAGTTATGCCGACATCGGTTGCTCGAAAGCCCGCTCGCCTGCGCCGCGCGACCACGCGCTCCGCAAAGTCGAAGCGCGTGAACGGCGCTTCACCCGGTGGCTCGCCCCGGCTGCTCGACGGCCGAGTGCAGACGAGGCTCAAGGGATGGCTCACGTGTGATGGGGAGTTCTTCATCGGGCCGCGTTACATCCGATTACTGGAGGCGGTGGGCGTCGCCGGGACAATCCGCGGCGCGTGCGAGCAGTGTGACATGAGCTATCGCACGTGCATCAATCGCATCCGGCACATGGAGCGGATCTTGGGCGCGCCGATCCTCGACATCTCGCGCGGCGGCTCGGAGCACGGGAGCGCCAAGCTCACGCCGCTCGCGAGACGCCTGATCGACGTCTACCACGAGTGGCATCGCGCGATCGTCGCGGCGAGCGATAGTGCGGCGCGCAGGCTGCTCAAGGCCTAGAGCGCGGGCGCTGGCGCGTGCGGCGCGGTTGGGCGGGCGAGCGCCGCGCCCATTGCGATGAAGCCCAGCCCGCCGATGAGCAGAAAGAGCCAATCGAAGATCGGCACGTGGAGCGGCAGGTCCTTCACGTGGTGCAGGTTCAGGATGTGATGGTCGACGATGCCTTCGACCAGATTGAACAGCCCCCATCCGAGAATGAGCTGCCCCGTGAGCTCGCGTGCGCTGGGCATGGCGAGGCGCCGCGTCGCGTCGGAGCGCAGCATGTAGACGCCCGCGAGCGTGATGAGCCACATCGCGATGTGGAAGAAGCCGTCCCATACCATGTTCTGCTCGAGCGCAGGCATCGTGGTGGGGGGGAGGACTGACGAGCCGATGTTGTGCCAGTGCAGGATCTCGTGGAGCACGATTCCATCGATGAATCCGCCGAGCCCGATGCCGATGACGACGCCGGCGAGGCGGCTTCTTGGCACGATGAGATCGATGTAGCGGCGCATCAGTGATTGCCTCGGATAGGGACGCGTGGGCGGCGGCTCACGTCGCTGATGCGTTCAAGCGGACCCACCATGCTGCTCCGGTGAGAGGACAGGTGTTTCCCGGTGAGCGCCAGGATTGGCAATGCGAGTGCCAGCACGGGACTGGCCCGCGGATTTCCGATAGGCAGCGTGTTGCATATCGATCGGTGGCGACGTAGCATCCCTGCTTCATCGTCCGAACGTCCGCAGCCCCAGATCACTTACCATCCGGGACACGTGTGTATCTCGAGAGAAGCCTTGTGCTCGTGAACCGAATTGCAGCGCTGGCACTGTTCGCGTGCCTGCCGGGAACGCGCGCGTTCGCGCAGGACACGGCGCACGTCGCGCATCCCGTTCCCAACCCCGCGCCGATCTACCTGCTCGCACCGACGCCGGTGCTCGGGATGCACGCATTCCCGTCCTTCCCCGCACTCTCGGGCTACGTCTCGGTGCGCATGACGCGCACCGATGGTGCTACGGGCTTCCTGCTCAATCGAGGTCGGCTCACGGTGCAGGTCGGGCCCAAGCCGTTCGTCGGCGTCAAGATCCAGGGCGACTTGTCGGGCGCGCAGGTCGGAAAGCTCAAGTCCGACAGCACCGTCACCGGCTTCACGCTCACCGATGCATACCTGCAGCTCGTGCCGCCAGCGACGTGGTCGACCAAGGGATCGCTGCTCTCGCAGCTGCATCCCGCATTCATCGGAGGACAGTTCAAGACGCCGTTCAGCCTCGAATATCTCACGACCTTCGCCGCACTCAAGACCGCCGACCGCTCGCAATCGGTCGATCGCCTTTCGCAGAAGCGGGACATCGGCGCGATGGGGCAGGTGGGCTGGGGACAATACGTGACGCTCTCCGGCGCCGTCGTGAATGGCGAGGGAGCCAATGCCACGAGCAATCCCGACAACAGGATGATGCTGCTGTCACGCCTCACCTTCACTCCGATCCCGATCCTCGAGCTCTCGGCCAAGATCCTGAACGAGGGCGCGGATCACGCGTGGGGCTACGATGGACGCATGCTCTGGCGCGGGCTCACCGTTGAGGGCGAGGGGATCTACCGCAAGCGGCCGACGAGCAGCGCCGTCTACGTCGACGCGGGCGGCGGTTACGCGCTCGTCGCGTACAAGGTGCTTCCCTGGCTCGAGCCGGTGTACAAGTACGATCGCTACTGGGACACGCGCACGACCACCACGCAGTCGACCGTCACCTCGGCCTCCACGCACTCGACGTGGAACGTGTTCGGCGTCAACGTCCTGTCGAAGCCCGAGTGGCTGCGCCTTCAGCTCGATTGGGAACGTCGCGATGTGAAGCCGACGCCGGGCCGAACGGACGTGTACCTCGCACAGCTCATCGCGATCTTTTGACGGACGGAGCGAGAGGCTGTCGAGCCGAGGCGATCAGCGCGACGACTTCCTGCTGGCTGCAGCGGCTCTCTTCTTCTTCACTGTCTTCTTCCTGTTCGTGCGCGCCGCGCCCTTCTCCGGTGCGAGCAGCAGCCGGAAGTGCTGGCGCAGCTGCGTGACCGTGCGGTCGAAGGGCTCGACCGAGCCGTACGAGCGTGACAGCATCACGCCGCCTTCCATGATCGCGAGGACGTAGGTCGCGAGCGCGTCGAGATCGGTGTCGCGCGGGAGGCGCGGCGCGAGCGCCTCGATGCACTCGCGGACGGCGCCGATCCATCCCTGGAAGTTCTTCGCGATGAGCGCGTGCGCCGGGCGGTTCTCCGGATCGATCTCGAGGGCGAGGCGGCCGAGCGGGCAGCCGTACTTCGAGTCGGTGGCGAGGATGCGCTCGCGGTAGCCGGCGAGGATGGCGAAGATGCGCTCGAGGGGATCGTCGGTGCGCGCGTACGCGGGGTCGACGATCATGGGCCGCAGCGCGTGGAGGTAGCCGTCGAGGACCTCGCGGAGGAGCGCCTCCTTGCTCTCGAAGAAGTGGTAGAAGCTGCCGGAGTTGACCTTGGCGTGGTCGAGGAGGTCGGCCATGCTGGTGCCGGCGTAGCCGCGCTCCCAGAACAGGTAGCGGGCGGAGTCGATGAGGCGGTCGCGGGTGGGGACGGCTGGGGGCATGATCGGCAGAAAGTTGTTGACAGATCAGTATACACATATTTACTTGATCGTTCAACCAAGTCAACCGAGGTCTTCACATGCGCGTGCTTTTCGCGGCTGCAGCAGCGCTGGTCGCCGGAGTCGGAGCTCATCATCTCGTCGCACCGCGCGTGGCGGATGCCGCGACGCCCGCGGAGGCCGAGGGGCGCGTGCTGCGCATCGAGATCACCGTACCGGCGCCGCGCGCGGAAGTCTGGAAGGCGTTCTCGACGAGCGAGGGGCTCAGCACGTGGCTCGCGCCGAACTCCAACGTCGAGCTCAAGCCCGGCGGCGAGTGGATGGTGCACTTCCCCGGCGGGAGCACGGGCGGCGGAAACATCGTGAGCTTCGTTCCCGGCAGGGAGATCGTGCTCAAGGCGCTCGCCCCCGACCAGTTTCCGACCGTGCGCGCGCAGCGCACGACCGCGCGCTTCGAGCTCGAGGACCACGGCAAGGGCACGCTCGTGCGGCTCACGCAGACCGGATGGCAGGACGGCGACGAGTGGGACCGCGCCTACGAATACCTCACCGCCGGCAACGCGCAGCTCATGGCGACGCTGCACCGCCGATTCGTGAGCGGTCCGATCGACTGGTCGACTATGGCCGATCGTCACTGAGGTCGAACCATGAACATGCACACGCTCAACCCGTGGGCGATCCTCGTCGCCGCCGTCGTCGCCTTCCTGCTCGGCGCCGTGTGGTATTCACCCGCGGTGTGGGGAAAGGCGTGGAGGCGGGCGAACGGCTTCGGCGCGGATGAGCCGCCGAAGGCGACCGGCACGATGATGATGCTCGCGTTCGTGCTGACGCTCGTGATGTCGGCGAACCTCGCGATGTTCCTCAACGATCCCAAGACGACGCTCGCGTGGGGCGCGACCGCGGGCTTTCTCGCCGGCTTCGGCTGGGTGGCCATGGGAATGGGGATCGTGTCGATCTTCGAGCGGCGTCCGGCGAGTTATGTGCTCGTGAACGGCGGCTTTCTTACACTCGTGCTGGTGGTCATGGGCGCGATCCTCGGGGGTTGGAGGTAGAGGAAAGCGATGTAACCATGCGGCGTCTTCAGGATGAGCAAGTCACATTACTCATGCGCGAGAGGCGCCGTGCAGAGCTCGATGACGCGGGTACAGGAATGGGCGATGGCGGTGATTGCAATCGCGGTGGTCGCGATTGCGATCGCCGCCCCAATCGTCGCACAAGCAAGCGCCACGTGGCGCGCAAAGGCCGCGGGCGGGCTGACGATGCTCGAGGCGTTGATCACGGTCGTGAGGCGGGTGCTGGGAGTCTGACTCGCAGCCGAACACGGGCGATGGTCTGCTGCCCTCGCGCGATCTCAATCCCGCCCCCTCGCAACGATGGCTCGCAACGCATCGGCATCCACAACCCGCAGCCTCCCCCGCCCCACCCGCTCCACCCATCCCCGCTCGCACAACGCTCGCACGGCGCGCACCACCACCTCGCGCACGGTGCCCAGCTCCTCGGCGAGCGCGGTCTGCGTCATCC
>DATGDQ010000079.1:0-21256 GCA_035310785.1 Gemmatimonadaceae bacterium
CGGAGTCCGCGACGCACGAAGAGCACCCGCACGCGGGCGCCCACCGAACACTGAGACTCCTCGAGCACACCTTGCGCGTGAGCGCGAGGGCCGGAGGGTGAGAGCGAACGTCTCGCTCTACTTACTTGATTGTCAGCACACAATTTACGGGGGAGGAGACGGGGAAGTCAACACCCGAAGCGGGGCTTGGAGCCCAGGGTGTCGGCTATGGACCCGCGAGCACGTACGCCTTTCCGTCGTGCTGCAATCGCCCCCACGGATAGGTGGCGTCGTGCTCGAAGAGCAGGAGCCAGTCTTCCTTCAACGCTCGCGCGAGCGTCGTGCGCTTCGTCTCCAGCGTCACCAGCGGCTCGACGTCGTACCCCATGATCCACGGAAGCGGAAGGTGCGCGGCCGTCGGCACGAGATCGCCCAGAAAAAAGGCGCGCTCCCCCTTCGATTCGAGCAGAATCCCCTGATGAAACGGCACGTGCCCGGGCGTCGGCAGCACGCGTATCCCCGGCACGATCTCTCGCTCTCCCTCCACGAGATCGAACAACCCCGCCTCGGCGATCGGCGCGAAATTGTGCGGGAGATAGCTCGCCGCTGTGCGCTCGTTCGTGTGTGAGGCGAACTCGAGCTCTCCGCGTTGAACCACGTAGCGCGCGTTCGGGAACGTCGGACGCACTTCGCCCGACTCATCCCGGTACGTGTTGCCGCCGCCGTGATCGAAGTGAAGATGGGAATCGATCAGGACGCGAATGTCGCCGGGGGTGTGGCCAAGCGTTGCGAGCGCATCCTCGAGCGCCGTTCTGCCGTTTGCGCCGGCATTCTCGATGCCGTAGATGTCGAGAAACTTCGCGTTCTCCTTGTTGCCGGCGCCGCAATCAATGAGCACGAGGCCGTCCTCGTGCTCGACGAGGATGCAGCGCATGCCCAGCGGAATGCGGTTTCGCTCATCGGCGGGAATCCGGCGATCCCAGAGCGGCTTGGGCACCACACCGAACATTGCGCCGCCGTCGAGCTTCTGGCCGCCGGCCTGCAGCGCGTGAATTCGCAAGCCGCCGACTGTGCGCGACTCGACCAGCGGTTGCGGTGCGCTCACGCCGTGGTGTCCTTGTCGATGGGGCCCGGCATCGCAGACGGCCTGCGTGGCCGCGGCCCGCGCGCCATGCTCTGCCCCAGAAAGCGCTGGAGATCGTCCCAGCATCGGCAGTCGCGACCGCGCGCCTCCTCGAGCATGCGAAGCAGCACGTGCGCCGTTGCCACGGCGTCGCCCGCGGCACGGTGCCGCGCGAGAATCTCGACGCCGTAGTAGTTCGCGACGCTGTCGAGCCTGCGGCTCCGCAGCTGTGGCAGCACGCGACGCGCGAGGCGCACGGTGCACAACCGCCGCCCGCTGAGCCGCTGGCCGCTCGCGCGATGCACTTCGGATGACACGAAGCGCCAATCGAAATCCACGTTGTGCGCGACGAAGACGTGACCGGAAAGCACGCGCACGAGATCGTCGCAGATGTCTCGAAAGCGCGGCGCGTCCTTCACCATCTCCCAGTTGATCTGCGTGAGCGCGGTGATCATCGGCGGAATCGAGCGCTCGGGGTTCACCAGCGTCTCGAATCGCTCCGCGACCACGCCATCGCGCACCACGATCGCGGCGATCTCGGTAATTCGGTCGCCGCGCCACGGGCTCGTGCCCGTCGTCTCGACATCCACCACCGCGTAGGAGAGCGAGGCGAGCTCGTCGCGCTCGGCGATCGCCGGGTACGGCACCGTCGTTTCCAGCACCACGGACGTAGTCGGCGTTGCAACGATGACCGGGACGTCCCCGCGCGTCTGCGACGCAAGCGACCATCGGCCGTCCTGCGCCCGCTCGAACTCCGGACGCGCCGCGAACAGCGCCAGCGCCATCTGTTCGGCAACCACCAACGGCGCGCCGGGCATCTGGCAGACGTGCTCGATCAGCGACTTCGCATCCGACGGACCCGCTCGCAGGAACTCCACCGCCCGCTCCGACAGTCGCGTCTCGGCGGGACGCGCGACGATGCCGTGGGAGCTCAGTCCCACGGATCCTCTCGGTGGACTGGAAGCGTCATGCAGCGCGGACCACCACCCGCGCGCACGAGCTCCGCACCTTCGAAGGTGATGATCGCGCGCTCGCCATCCTTCACGCGCTCATCACCCGTGAGGAAGTCCACCGACGTGACGACACGAAAGCCCGTCTTCTGCATCTCCGCGATCGTCGCCTCGTTGCGGGAATACGACAGGATGACGCCGGGTCGCATCGCGACGAAGTTGCAGCCGCTCGCCCACTGTTCGCGCTCCTGCACGGCGCGACGCGTTCCTCCGCAGAACACCGGCGTCATCGGCAGCCCGACGCGCTCGAGCGCGGCGAATACGTTGGGCATCTCCTGCATCTGATCGTTTCCTTTCTTGCGAAAGAGAATCGGCAGCCGCTCGGGGCCTATGAAGTGCGGCGGGTACACTGCGCACAGATCGCGATCGAGCTGCGTGAAGATCATGTCGAGGTGAATCGCCGTGTTCTCCTTCGGCATCACGACGACGATGACGTTCGTGATCGCGGTCTCCTCGAAGAGCCGGCACGTGAGATAGTCGATCGCGGCCGGACTCGAGCGCTCGCTGAAGCCGATGATCACGGTGTCGTGACGCAGCGGATGCACGTCGCCGCCTTCGAGCGTGTAGTTGTGTCGTCGCTCCGCCGCGCCATCGTAGAGGATTCCCTTGTTCGCGAGAAGCGGGTGGTGCAGGAAGAGCAGCTTCATGATCAACTCTTCCGACCATCGCACCGAATACCGCATCGAGCCGATCATCACGTGATCGCCCACCACCATCGCGGTGTCGCGCGTGAAGAAGAGATTCGGAAGCGGGGGCAGAAGATAGCCACCCTCGTTCAGTGATCGCGCGAGCGGTCCCGGCTCCTCCTCTTCGCCTTCGATCAACATTTCGACCAGCTTCTCGGGACTGCGCTCCTCGATCTTGTTCGCGAGCGGCCCCGAGGGGACGATATCGAGCGTCTCGCGCACCAGCAGGTCGCGCGCCTCGGGGATGGATACGACGTCCGCGAGCAGGTCGCGCACCGACAATACGGTGGTGAAGCGCTCGAGAATCGCGACGAGCCTGCGATGCTCCTTCTGCGCGTTCTCGAGGTCGATGATGTCGTCGTAAAGAAAGTCTTCTCGGGTGTCGGGCGTCACCGCGAGGAGCTCCCGGCCGGGCAGGTGCACCAGCACCGAGCGCAGCCGGCCGATCTCTGAAGAAACGTGTACTGGCATGAGTGCACACAACTTAACCGCGCAGGCGCACCCTCAGCCAGCGCTGAACTGGACTGGGTGGATGCGTCGTCCTATCTTGTGAATCAATTCACAAGCCCCGATTGCCTTGAAGCGAATCGCCGATTCAACCGTACGACGCCTTTCGCTCTACCTGCGCTTTCTCGAGGAATTCGAGAACGCGGGGCTGACTACCGTTTCCAGCGACGAGCTGGCCGCGAGAGGCGGCACGACCTCCGCGCAGGTGCGGAAGGACCTCTCGTTCTTCGGCTCGTTCGGAAAGCGCGGGCTCGGCTACCAGGTGGCCGAGCTCACGCAGCGCATGCGGCGCATCCTCGGCCTCGAACGCGACTGGCGCGTGGTCATCGTCGGCGTCGGGAAGATCGGCGCCGCACTCGCCCAGTACGAGGGATTTCGGCAGCGTGGTTTTCGCATCGTCGGCCTGTATGACTCAGATCCCGCCAAGATCGGGCGGGAGATGTACAATCTCACGGTGCGCTCGATCGCGTCGCTCGCCGCAGACAATCGTGAGCGGCCCGTCGACATCGCGGTGATCGCGGTTCCGGCCACTGCCGCGCAACGAGCGGTCGATCAGGTCGTCGGCGCCGGCATCATGGGTATCATGAGCTTCGCGCCCATCCAGCTGCACGTGCCCGCCGACGTCACGCTCAACACTGTGAACATGGCGATGGAGCTGGAGCGACTGTCCTTCGCGCTCTCGAACAAGGAGTAGCGCTCAGCGCCAGAGCTCGAGTGCGCGCCCGAGCGCGTGGAACTGCGCAGCGCTGAGCGTTTCCGGACGCGCATCCGGATCGATGCCACACGACGCGAGTGCTCGCTCCGCGTCGTCTGCGCTCCGCGCCGCCACCGTGCGCACCACGCGACGCATTTGCTTGCGCCGCAACGCGAACGCCGACTGCACGAAGATGCGGAACGGCTCCTCCTCGCCCGCCCTCACGACTGGGTCGGAGCGTGGAGTGACGCGAACCACCGCGCTCTCGACTCGGGGCGGCGGCGTGAACGCGCCAGCCGGAATGCGAAAGAGCAGCTCGACCTTCGCGAGCGCCTGCACGTTCACCGACAGCGCTCCGTAGTCGTCTGCTCCGGGCTCCGCCGCCATGCGAGCGGCTACCTCGCGCTGCACGAGCAGCACCGACCGGAGTGCGCGCGGCTGCCGGAGTGCCTGAAAGAGGATGGGAGTCGTGATATAGTACGGCACGTTTCCGGCGAGCGCGTATGCGCCGCCTGCGAGCTCACCCAGGTTCACGTCGAGCACGTCCGCTTCCACGATGGTCAGCCGCGGCTCGCTCGCGTACTTCTCGCGCAGCAGCTCGACGAGCTTCCGGTCGATCTCGATCGCGACCACCCGCGCGCCACGCGCGAGCAACGCCTCGGTGAGCGAGCCTCGACCGGGGCCGATCTCGACGACCGTCTCACCCGGAGTGAGCGCGACGGCATCGGCGATGCGCGCCAGGATTCTCGGATCCGTGAGAAAGTGCTGGCCGAGGCTCTTCCGAATGGGAGGCGGCCGCATGCGCGCGCCGCTCAGCTGCGAACGATCACCAGCGCGAGATCGTCGCGCTGCACGGCCTCTCCGGTGTGTTCCGCGAGCGCGTCGAACACGCGCTGCATGATCGCGTCCGGAGATTCGGAGCGGTAGCGCTGCACGATGTCCAGAACGGCCTGCTCGCCCAGGCGGCCGCCGAAGCGATTGCGCGCATCGCTCACGCCATCCGTGAAGAGCAGGAGCAGATCGCGACGAGAGATCCAGGGGCGCGAGCGCGCGTGTGGCAGTGTCTCGACCATTCCTATGGGCGGGTCGATCGCGGGAAGCCGCTCGATCGTTCCGTCGAACGAGACATGAAACGCGTGCGGGTGACCGGTGTTCGCATACCGCAAGGACTGCGCGCTTCGATCGATCACCCCATAGAAGGCAGTGATGAACATCTCCGTGGTCACGAGCTCTTCGCGCAGCGTGCCCTCGAGCGAGGCGAGCACCGCATCGGGATCGGGGGACGCCTGCGCATGGATCGCCGATGCGCTCATGGCGAGCGCCATGATGAGCGCCGCGCGATAGCCGTGACTCGAGACGTCGCCGATCATGATGCCGGTCCGGTGCGGCGAGAGGCGGAAGAGATTGTAGAAGTCGCCGCCGACGCTCTCCGCGGGAACGACCCGCGCGGCAACCGTGGCTTCCGGCGCGACGATCTCCGCCCGCGGCAGCAGCTTCATCTGCAGATCGTGCGCGAGCGCGAGCTCCTGAATGATTCGCTGCTGGCTCAGCGACGCCCGCACCAAACGCGTGTTCTGAATGGCCGTGCCGATCTGCGTCGCGATCGCCGCGATCAGCTTCTGGTCACCTGCGCTGAACGGCTGATCGGAGTAGCGGTCGGAGAGATTGACGACGCCGAGCGGCTCCATGCCGCCATGCGGGAGCGTCCACATGATCGGCACGGAGAGCATGGTTCCGCGCCGGTACGTTTTTTCGGCATCGCACGGCATTTCGTCCCCTTCGGCGACGATCGCGCGCTGCTCGCGAAAGACGCGCGCCGATACGCTCGTGGGGTCGTGCACCGAGATGGGGGGAATTTCCAGCACGAGGCCGCCGATCGCGGAGACCGTCTGCAAGGTGTCCGTGACGCGGTCGTGCACGAGAATGGAGCCGCGGCGCGCGCCCACGGTCTCGGAGATCTCCTTGAGGATCGTCGCTGCCGCTTCCTCCAACGACACGGTTCGACCAAGAATCTCCGTGATCGTGTAGAGAAGGTTGATCTCCTCGTATCGTTCGGCGAGCTCGTTGGCGGCGTGCTCCACCTCGAGCGACGACTGCAGATACTGGCCGACGATGGCGCTGAGAAAGCGGGCATAGCTCTCGAGTGGCGCCTGCGGCACGGGCGACGGCCCTGCCACGATCCAGGCTTTGCGAGGACCGGGGATGCGCGCGATGATCACCGGCCCGCTGGGCGACTGGACGATCTGGCTCGCGACGTTCTCGAGCGGTGGCGTCCAACCGACAATGCCCAGCGCGGGAACGCTCGAGGCAATGCGCGTGGGCGGTCGCGATTCGTCGCCGAGCCACACCGCAGCGGCCGCTCCGGTGCCATCACGGAATGCGGTGAGCAATGCGACCAGGTCAATCATGGCGTTCGAGTGTCATCCGAACCACGTTGCCCTGGTTCGAGAAGCGCTCGATTCGGTCCATCAATCGTGACATGAGAAACAGGCCGCGGCCGTCCTCGCGCTCGAGGTTGTCGGGCTGGGTGGGGTCGGTGAGGCAATCCTCGAAGTCGAATCCGAGCCCCTCATCCAGTACCTCGAGGATGAGTCGCTCCTCCGTCACGTCGACCTTCACCTGCACGTGCGCACCCGTTCGCTCTCCGTTGCCGCGCAGGATGGCATTGGAGAGCGCTTCACTCAGCGCGACGGGAATGTTGAGGCAGCACACGCGAGCGGAATACGAGAGTTGCGCGCAGTGAGACGCGACAATCTCCACCACTCGCTCGATGTAGCGCACGTCACTCGGAATCTCGAGCTCGAGCGCGACGTGCACGCGTTCGGGGGTGAACGGCGGTGAGTCGCTCGCTGTCACGCGAGACTCGCCGGGGTAATCGCTCAGAAGGTCTCCAGCGCCCGCTCTCTGGTGTCGGATATCTGGAATAAGGTGTCGAGCTTCGTCAGCTCGAAGAGCGTCTTCAGGTCGTCGTTGAGATTGGCGAGACGCAGCTCACCGCCCTGCTCACGAATCTTCTTGGACAGCGAAACCAGCACGCCGAGGCCGGAGCTATCGATGTACCCGGTCTGGCTGAAGTCGATCAGAAATTTGCGCTCGCCTTTTTCGAGCTCATCGAGCACGCGCTGTTTGAGCTCCTGGCGATTGCCGACGATCAGTTGCCCTTCGACGTCCACCACTACGATGTCTCCCTGCTTCTTGATCGCGAAGCTCATGTCCCGTTCTCCCGTCGAGATCTGCGCTCGTTCGCCGTGACAGTGGCGAAGAGGCGCTCGCCCTGTCGCATCATAATGTCGCCTGTGCGCGCGCGACGCGAAAGATAAACCCCGCGCGCCTCGAAACTGGGCGGGTTAATGCAAATCTCCGTCCACTTGGCGCCCGAGGCCCCTCATTGGGACCTGCCCGCTCCCTGCTCCGTGAAGTACGCGCGCAGCGCCGCATCGACCACCGGGTGCACGAGCCCGGAGGTGTTGCCGCCATAGCGTGCCACCTCGCGCACGACGCTCGAGCTCACGTACGTCCGGTCGATGCTCGGTACCATGAACACCGTCTCGAGATCGGCGTTCAGGTGGCGATTCATGAGGGCCATCTGATATTCGTATTCGAAGTCCGCGACGGCCCGGAGTCCGCGTATCGAGAGAGTCGCACCGACCTTGCGCGCAAAATCCACCAGCAGCCCGGTGAACTCGTGCACCTCGATTCGCGGGTCGTTGTTCAGACTTTCGCGGATCAGCCTCACGCGCTCGTCGACGCTGAAGAGGGGCTGCTTCGCCGAGTTGACGGCGACGGCGACGATGAGCTTGTCGACGAAGGTGAGGCTTCGCCACATGAGATCTTCGTGGCCTCGCGTGACGGGATCAAAGCTGCCTGCGTAGATCGCGATCGGCATGAGCTCGTGGGGTGCGGGACTGTGCAGACGACGGAACCGTCAGGCGCGATAGAACGTGAGCGCGGTGTCACCATAGCGACGAGTGTCGCCCCCCTCCGGCATCACCTCGCTCGCCGCATGCTCGACGGCCAGAATGCGCGAGAATCGCGCGTCGCGCCAGCGCTCCGCCACCTGCGAGGCGAGGCTCGTCCGGTACGGAGGGTCGGCGAAAGCCACGTCGTACGCGCGCTCGCTCAGGGTTGCGAGAAAGCGGAGCACGTCCATGCGATGGACCGTCGCCACGTCCGACGCGCCGAGCTGATCGATGTTGGCGCGCAGCGAGGCGAGGCTTGGCGCCGCAGAGTCCACGAACGTGGCGTGCGAGGCGCCGCGAGACAGCGCCTCCAGGCCGAGCGCGCCGGAGCCGCAGAACAGGTCGAGCACGCTCGCGCCGGGAAGATCGTTCTGCAGGATGCTCATCCACGCCTCGCGCACTCGGTCTGCGGTGGGTCGCACTGCGGAGCCGCGCGGAGCGGCAATGATGCGCCCGCGCCATCGACCCGCGACGATGCGCACGCGTGCTAGTGCTGCACGGCGACGATCTTCGCCTGGAGCCGCGGCATTCCGTTCCAATCATCGCGCTCGAGTCGATAGGCGATATCGAACGGAACCGACATGTCGAGCTCGCTCGCCAGCGATGCCATGCCCCAGCCTATGGCTTCCAGCTCTCCGGTATCGGTCTGGAGACGCAACTTGAGGTGGCCGTCGCCCATGACGCGCGCGGGTGCGGCGAGTCGGACGCCGCGAGAGACGATCACGGGCGTGGGGTTCGACGGGCCGAAGGGCTCGAAGTGACGCAGCAACGCCTCGAGCTCGAGATTCGCGCTCGAGATGGGAAGCTCGAGATCGACGCGCAGCTCGGCCACGAGATCGTCCACCGTGAGCTGGGCGAGAGCGATCTCGTTGAATCGGCGCGCGAGCTCCGGAATCTTGTCGCGCGCGATGGTCACGCCGGCTGCCGCGCGATGACCGCCGAAGCGCACCAGAAGATCGCGACACTCCGCGAGCGCCGCGTGCAGATCGAAGGCGGAGATCGAGCGCCCCGATCCCTTCCCTTCGTCACCATCGAGCGCAATGAGCAGCACGGGGCGGCCGTGCTCTTCGATGAGCCGCGACGCGACGATCCCGATCACCCCCGGATGCCATCCGTCTTCGGCGAGCACGATGCCGTGCGTCGCGTCGAGATCGAGCGCCTCGATGAGCTCACGCGCGCGCGCGAGCGTCGTGCGATCGACTTCCTGGCGACGCCGATTCAGCTCCTCCAGCTCGCGCGCGATCGCGTTGGCCTCGTGCTCGGTCTCGGACATGAGGAGCTCGACGCCGCGGAGGGCATGGCCGAGGCGGCCGACGGCGTTGAGGCGCGGCGCGAGAATGAAGCCGATGCGCCCGGCATTGAGCGTCTTTCCCTCGAGCCCCGAGGAGCGGATGAGCGCGCGGATGCCCTGATTGGGCGACTCCTTCATCACCTTGAGCCCTGCGCGAGCGAGCACGCGGTTCTCGCCACGGAGCGGAGCGACGTCGGCGATCGTGGCGAGCGCGACGAGATCCAGCATGCGGTACACATCGTCTTCCGCGCCGCCAAGGGCGCGGGTGAGCGCGAGCGAGAGCTTGAACGCGATGCCGACTGCAGCAAGATCCTTGTCCGGGTACTCGCATCCCTCGCGCTTCGGATTCAGCACCGCGAGGCACTCGGGCAATGGACCGCTCGGCAAGTGGTGATCGGTGATGATCACATCGATGCCGGCCTTGCACGCGACCTCGACCGGTGCGAGCGCGTTCGTGCCGCAGTCGCAGGTGACGAGCACCCCGGCGTTCATCGCAATGGCTGCATTCACTCCGGCCATCGTGAGATCGTAGCCATCCTCGATGCGATGCGGAATGAAGGGGACCGCGTCGCCGCCGAGCTTGCGAATGGTGCGCAGCAGCACGGCGGTCGAGCACATCCCGTCCACGTCGTAGTCGCCGTGAATGACGATCCGTTCGCGATCGCGAATCGCGCGCACGAGACGTTCCACGGCCGTGCTCATGCCGAGCATGAGAGCGGGATCCTGGAGCTGCTCGAGGCGGGGGCGCAGAAAACGCTTCGCGCGTTCGGCTGTGTCGTGACCGCGGCGGATCAACAGCTCGCAGATCACCGGCGGAAGGTGGAGCTCGCTCGCGAGGGCGGCGACGACCGCCTCATCAGATGTACTGGGAAGCACCCATCGAGACGGCTTGCGGGTGCGCGCGGCGAGAGCGTTCACGAGTCGAAAATTATTACTCCCCTGCGGGACCGACAACCATCATCCGGCTGCGTACAGAAGCACTCCACATGCCTCACAGACATCGATCGCACGCCCGGCCGCGATCGCGTTCCGGCGCTGCATGGGAATCGCGGTATCGCATCGCCCACACGCCTGCCCTCGCAGCGGATAGAGCACGCTCGACGTGTTGCGGCTCAGGATACGTTCATACTTGGTGAGAATGTTCTTCGGCACGTGCGACGCACGCTCGTTGCGAATGCTCTGTGCCTTGGCGAGCTCCGACTCGATCTCCGCGCGTTCCGCCGCGAATGCCGCGCGCTGCTCCTTCTGTCGCGCGTCGAGCTCGTCCAGTGCCTTCTGCTGACCATCGATCGCGTGGTGAATGTCGTGCACCCGAAGCGACAGCGCGTGCAAGTCCGTCTCTTCCTGCGACAACACCTTCTTGAGCATGTCCACCTGCGCCATCGCGGCGGTGGCTTCCTTCGGCTTTCGCACGACATCGAGGGTGGCGAGGTTGCGCTCCTGCATTGCCTTGTGATCCTCGACCTTGATCGCGAGCTCCCGTCGGCGCTTCTCCTCCTGCTCGGCCGTTGCCCGGGTGTGCGTCAATGAAGCCTCGATCTGCGTACGCTCGACGTCGAGCGTTTTCAACCGTGCGTCGAGCGCCTGCAGCTTTGCCTTCAGCTGCGCGACGATCGTGTCCTCCGCTTGCAGAGCCAATACGGCTTCCAGATCTGGACTCACTTCCCCTCCTTACGATTGTCGAGCGCGGTCGAAGCTCTTGAACGATCCGCCACCGAGTGCCGCGAGATCATCCATCAACCGGCGTTTTTCAGAGATCAGCACATCCTGTTCGGCGGGCGTTGCGATGCGAATGGCCCGCGTGAGCTCGTCCATTTTTCGCTGCACGATCGTGCGCCGAATTCTCGCGATGCTTCCCGCGAGCGTTCGCTGCACTTCCTCTCCCTCGCCGATCGGCTCGCGCTGCAGGTCCGCGAACACGTCTTCGCTGTGCGGCTGCAATCGCGACGCCACGGCTTCGAGCGAATCTTCCAAGGACACCGCAAGCAGTGCGCGATAGATGTCCCGAAGCGCCGGATCGCGCAATTCCTCGGGGCCGATGTGCTCAGCAACCTGCTCTACGTGTGACCTGTCGTGAAGAAGTATACGAACGAGCGAGCGCTCGATGCCTGGGACGGGCTTCGGAGCGCGCCTGCGCTCGGCACTGCGACGCTCGATGACGGTCGAGCTCTCGGGCGGTGGAGGTGCCGGGGGGCGGACGGAATGCGAGCCCGTGACGCGCGGAGACATCTGTGTCACCTCGCGCTCGAGCACCTCACGGCTCACGCCCGAGATCTCGCTCGCACGCGCGATGTAGAGCTCGCGAGTCACGCTGTCGGCTGTCGCGCGGAGCGTGGGCAGCAGCTTGTCGATCGCGACGCGCTTGCGATGCAGATCCGCGAAATAGCCGTTGCGCTGCAGCTCGTTCAACTTGCGTTCGAAGATGTCTACGGCTCCCGAAAGCTGTTCGGTGAGCTTTTCGCCGCCGAACTTGTCGACGAAGCTGTCGGGATCCTCGCCTTCCGGGAGCGTCACGACCAGCACCGCCATCTGCTGGCGCAGCAGCTGATCGCCGGATTTGAAGGTCGCCTTGAGCCCCGCCATGTCGTTGTCGTAGAGCAGGAATGCCTGCTTTGCGTAGCGTGGCAGCATCGCCGCCTGATCCTCCGTGAGCGCCGTGCCGAGCGGCGCGACCACCCACTCGAACCCCGCCGCGACCAGCCGCACGACGTCGAAATATCCCTCGACGATCATCACCCGTCCCTCGCGCCGGATCGCGTGCTTCGCCATGTGCAGCCCGTACAGCAGCTTTCCTTTCGAGTAGACGGGCGACTCTGCGGAGTTCAGGTACTTGGGCTCGCCGGGTCCGAGCAGCCGGCCTCCGAAGCCAGTGCAGTTTCCCGACTGGTCGAGAATCGGAAAGATCAGCCGGTTGCGAAAGCGCGGCCGCAACTCCTCGCCGTCATCGCGCTTCACGAGCAGACCTGCCTCGGTGAGCGTCTCCTCGCTCACGCCCAGCGCGACGAGATGAGCTCGCATCGAATCCGGATCGCGCGGCGCGAAGCCGAGCCCGAAGCGCTCTGCGACGTCGCGCGGAACCCGGCGGAGCGCGAGATAGTTGCGCGCCTCCTCGCCGGTGCTCTCGTCCCAGAGCTGCGTCCGAAACCAGTCGGCCGCCATCGCGTTCACGTCCCACAGCGGCTGCCGGGGATCCCGCGCGTCCGCGCGCCGCTGTACTTCCTCGATGACGATCCCGGATCGGTGCGCAACGTACCTGATCGCATCGGGAAACTCCATCCCGAGCCGCTTCTGCAGATACGTGAACACATCGCCCGACTCGTGACACACGAAGCAGTGATAGAGCTTCTTGGACGGCATCACCGAGAAATTGGGACCCGTACCCTGATGGAACGGGCACGGCCCGCGATAGCTGTTGCCCACGCGCTTGAGCTTCACGTGCTCGCTGATGATCTGCACGATGTCCGCGCCCTCGCGCACTCGCTCGACCGACTCGTCGGTGATCATCAGATGAGCTCCGCGATCGTCACGCCCGTGCCACCCTCGTTCCACGCGCCCACCCGATGTTCGCGCACGCGGCGATCTGCGCGCAGCAGCTCGTCGACGCGCTCGCGCAGGGCACCGGTTCCCTTTCCGTGGATGATACGCATGACGTGGAGATCCGCCCCGATCGCCGCGTCGAGCGCGCGCTGTACGGCGAGCTCCATCTCGTCCACGCGCATGCCGCGCACGTCGATCTCGGTCGACACATCCACGTCCGGCAGCGCAGCATACGTCTCCGTTCGTGCCGCCGCACGCTCCTGCGAGCGCGACACCGTCGACAGCGTCGAGACCGGAACCGTCATCTTGAGGGCGCCCACCGCGACGATCGCCTGACCTTCGCGCAGCTCCAGGATCTGCCCCGTGCGACCCTCGAGGGTTTCCATCTCCACCGTGTCGCCCACGGCAATGGTGCCCGCGAGCGCGGCGGGAGCACGGCGAGCCGGGCGATCCTCCCGATCGATGCGCTCGATCTCCGCGGCGTGTGTTGCCGCAAGCTCTTCGACCCGCCGCCGTGCGTCGCGTGCCGTCGAGGCCGCGCCCTGTTCGCGCAGCTCGCGCACCGTGCGCTCGATCTCCGCGCGCCCCTCGAGCAGCAACCGTCGAGCATCCTCCCGCGCGCGGCGCTCGAGCGAGCGCTCCGCCTCGCGCAGCGCGAGATCACGTTCCTCGATGCGCTCGAGCCGCGCCGCCGCACGCGAGGAATCGAACTCCACCTTTTCCTCTCGCTCGGCGAGCTTCGCCTCACGTGTCTGAAGATCGCCGAGCAGGGCCGCCACGTCGCGCTCGCCCGAGGACAACCTCGACTCGGCGCGCTGCAGCACATCCTCCGGCAGCTGCAATCGACGCGCGATGCTCAGCCCGTACGAGCGCCCGGGAATTCCCTTGATCAGCCGATAGGTGGGGGCGAGCGCGACCGAGTCGAACTGGAGCGACCCGTTCACCACACCGTGATTCTCCGTCGCGAGCAGCTTGAGTGCCCCGAGGTGCGTGGTCGCGATCGTGAACACACCGCGCGCAGTGAGCGCGTCGAGGATGGCGCTACCGAGTGCGGCGCCCTCCGCCGGATCGGTGCCGGATCCGAGCTCATCGATGAGAACGAGGCTGTGGGCGGTCGCCTTCGCGAGAATTTCCCCGAGGTTGCGCAGATGCGCGCTGAACGTGGAGAGACTCGCCTGGATCGATTGCTCGTCGCCAATGTCCGCGAAGCAGTCGTCGAAGATCGGAATGCGACTCTCGGCGCCAACCGGCGCAGGAATCCCCGATTGCGCGAGCGCGGAGATGAGTCCCACGGCCTTGAGCAGAACGGTCTTCCCTCCGGTGTTTGGACCGGAGAGCAGCAGCGTGCGCTCGCTTGACGCCATCTCGAGATCGAACGGGACCACCGCTCCCCCGCGCGCGAGAAGAAGCGGATGCCGCGCGTCACGCAGCGAGAAACCCTCGTGCGCCGGCACGAACTCCGCAGGCGCGCATCCGAGCTCCTCGGCGAATCGTGCGCGCGCATACATCACGTCGAGCGCGACCAGCGCCTCGAGCGACGCGAGCATGTCGTCGCGCAGCGGCCGAATCGCTTCCGTGAGCTCCACGAGAATGCGCTCGACCTCCTCCCGCTCCTCGGCCTCGAGCGCGCGAATGCGATTCCCGAACTCGATCGCTGCGGGCGGCTCGACAAAGACGGTCCCGCGCGTCGCCGACTCATCGTGCACGATTCCGCCGATCGCGGCGCGACCCTCGCGTCGCACGGGTATCACGTAGCGGCCGTTGCGCACCGTCACGGACATGTCCGCCACGCGCTGGTGGGGTTCGAGCTTCGCCATCGCGCGCTCGAGCAGCTGCACGAGCTCTCCCTGTGCGCCTCGGAGCTCGCGGCGAAGCCGGCGCAAAGTGCCCGATGCTTCATCGCGAACCGTGCCATCGGAGTCGATCGCGCGCTCGATCTCCTCCTCCATGCGCTTCGCGACGACGAGCGGTTGCACGAATGGATGCAGCACGGCGCTCACCACCGCGCTCGTGCCGGAGCCGCCAAGCGCTTCCCTCGTCCGGCGCGATGATCGTAGCAGCTGAGCGCCCCGACCAAGCTCCTCGCCGGTCCATGAGCTGCCGATCGCGCGCAGTCGCGCGAGCGAAACGGACAGGTCGGGAATCGGCTCCGGATGCCAGCCGTCTTCCGAGGCCACGACGGCACGCATCGCAACGACGCGACGCTGCTCGGTCTCCATCCACTCGCTGTCGCTCCGCGGCTCCAGCGCACGGATGCGCGCCGCGCCCAGCGCCGACGTCGCGCGATCAGCGAGAACGTCGAGCACGCGCGAATACTCCAGTACACCGAGCGCGTGTCTATTCATGCGTACGCCATGTACGGCGGAATGAACTCAACGGGGACTGCTCAACTCCTCTTTCGCGATCCGGCTGATCGTCGCTCCTTCCGCGCGACCCTTGAACATCGGATTCACCTTTCCCATCACACCGCCGATGTTGGTCGCGCCCTCCGCGATCACCTTCCTGATGGCTGCGCGAATCTCGTCGTCGCTGACGTTGGCAGGCAGGTACGCCTCCAGCGCCGTGACCTCGGCTCGCTCGCGGTCGGCGAGATCGGCACGCGACGCCTTGTCGTATATCTCGATCGACTCGCGCCGCTTCTTGATGCCCTTTCGGAGCACCTCGTTCACCTCCGCGTCCGTGAGCTCGCGCTTTTCCTCGATGCGCCGATTCTTGATGTCGGCGAGAATCGTCCCGAGCAGCAGCACGGCGTTCTTGTCCTGTGCCTTGCGCGCGGTGTTGAGGTCGCTCTGAATCCTGCCCTGCAGCTCGGACACGCCGGGCGCTCCGCTGGAAGTGCTGGTCATGCCTAAAAACTAACTCCAAATGCGTTCGCCCGGTGCGTCGGGCCTCGTCATCCGGGCGGCCATCCCATGCGTCGGCCGCCGAGGAGGTGCATGTGGAGATGGAAAACCGTCTGGCCGCCGTCCCGATTCGTATTCACGACGACGCGATAGCCCGACTCCGCAATCCCCTCGGACTTCGCGAGTTGCGCGGCCAATTGAGTCATCTGACCGACGATGAGCGGATCCTTCACATCGGAGAGCGTCGGGATGTGCGCTCGCGGCACGATCACGATGTGTGTGGGAGCCTGCGGATTGATATCGCGCAGGGCCACGCACTCCCCGGTCTTCGCGACGAAGTTGGCAGGGATCTCGCCGCGAATGATGCGGCAGAAGAGGCAGTCGTCAGACACGAACCCGCTCCGAGGCTGAGAGCGCCGCACGCACGATGCCGAGCGACGCGATCGCGGCGGTATCGAAGCGAAGGGTGAGCGGCGCGAGTGTGACCGGCATGAAGCCCGCATTGATGAGCTCCGAGCGCTCGTTCGGCTCGAGGCCGCCCTCCGGTCCGATCGCCAGCGTGATCGGCGCATTGATCGGCATGGCAGGAAGCGGATCACCAGCCTTGTCGAGCAGCCAGCGAGTGCCGGCGGGACAGGCGGCGACCGCGCGGTCGGGCGGCGCGTCGGGATAGATCACGGGCAGCCACGCGCCCCCGCACTGCGTGAGGGCCCCGACCATGCGCGCGCGCAGACGCGTCTGGAACGACATCCCTTCCCCGCGCGGTGAGACATCGCGCGATCGTCTCCACATCACGGGTCGCCAGCTGAACGCGGAGAGCTCGGTCGCCTTCTCCCCCACGAGGAGCATGCGGTCGCGATCGGCGATGGGGACCATCAGATGGATCACGGGCAGGGGCTCGACGCGATCCAGCAGATCGACATCCACCATCGCCTGCGCCTTCCCGAGCTTCACGACGTTCCCATAGCCGACACCACCCGCGCCGTCCACGAGCCGGAGCCGATCGCCGATCGCGATTCGGCGCACGCGGGCATGATGCGCCTCACCCTCGCTGAGAGTCGTCACGCGTCCAGCCGCCATCGGATCGGACGCGAAGAACGTGGCTACTGCCGTGCGATCACGCTGCTCCACCACTCACCCTCGCGAAGTTCGGACTCCAGCTTCCATCCATCCATGGCCAGCGATGCCAGCATGTCCTCCCGCTCGCTCACGAGAATGCCGCTGATCACTGCTTTCCCGCCAGGGGGAAGCGCGCGATGCATGAGCGGGGAAAGTTCCATCAGCACCGACGAGATGATGTTTGCGAGCACGAGCGACACCGGCGCGACGAGCGGCAGAAGCGCTGCCGCGTCGCCTTGCAGCACCGTCACGGCTTGGTCGACGCCGTTGCGCTCGACGTTCTCCGTCGCGTTGCCGATCGCATCGGGATCCATTTCGATGGCAACCACGCGCGCCGCACCGAGCTTCGCTGCCGCAATTGCGAGCACGCCGCTGCCGCTTCCGAGATCCGCCACTCGCGACCCGGGCGCGACCAGTGATTGCATGAGCGCGAGCACGCCGCGCGTCGTCTCGTGCTCTCCGGTTCCGAACGCCATCGCTGGCTCGATGAGAATGGGGATCTCCGCGTCGGCGATCTGTTCGCTCATCCAGGGGGGTGCCACCGCAATCCGTCCGACGCGCTGCGCACCCACGCGCGTGACCCAGCGCGTGCTCCAGTCCACCTCGCCGAGTGCCGTGCGTTGAACCGTGGCGCCGGCGAGCGCAATCGAACTACACAGGGAATCCAGCTCGGCACTCTCCGGCAGATGCGTGAGCAACGCCGCGCCCACCTCCTGTACGGCCGATGCGCCGCCGGCCATCAGCAGCTCGATCACGCGCTCCCGCATGGCATCGCTCGGCACATCGATGTGCAGCGACACCCATCGGACCGGGGCCGCGTCGAATGCGCCGAGTTCAGGCGCCAAGCGCGTCCTTCATGCGCGACCAGAATCCGCGCGCACGCGTCGCGGGCGGCGGACCCTCCGCATCACGGAGCGCCTTCACCAGCGTCTCCTGCTCGGAGGTGAGCGACTGCGGCGTCCAGAGCTGCACGCGCACCTGCAGATCGCCCGAGCCCGATGCGTTCACCCGAGGAAGGCCGCGCCCCCGCAGCTGGAACACCTGCCCGCTCTGTGTGCCGGGTGGCACGCGGAGGGACAGCGTCGTGGTGATGTACGGCACCTGCACATCCGCGCCCAGCACGAGCTGGCTGTAGTTGACGAGAACTTCGGTGTAGAGGTCCGCACCGTCGCGCTCGAACCGCGGATCGTCTTCGACCTCGAAGGCGACGAGAATGTCGCCGCGTGGGCCGCCCAGCGGGCCGACGCTTCCCTGGCCGCGCAGCATGAGATACTGCCCCGTCGCCACGCCGGCGGGAATCGGAACCGTGATCGTGTGCTCGGCGCGCGTACGGCCTTCGCCTTTGCACTTCTTGCACGGGATCTCGATGGTCTTTCCTTGCCCCGCGCACGTGGGACACGGAGCCACGCTCACGAACTGGCCGAAGAATGAGCGCTGCGCGCGGCGTACCTCACCGCTGCCGGCACACGTGGAGCATCGCTGCGGCTTCGTACCTGGCTCGGCACCCGTGCCCTCGCACCGCTCGCAGGGATCGAGCAGCTTGACCACGATCTTCTTCTCGACGCCCATCATGACTTCGGGAAGCGTGAGCGGCATCGTGATCTTGACATCCGCGCCCGAGCGCTGCGATCCGCGCGAGCCCCCGCCGAACATTTCCTCGAAACCGCCAAAGCCGCCGAAGTCGCGCATGAAGATGCCAAGCGCCTCGGACAGATCGACGTGATGCATGCCCGCGTTGCCGCGACCGCGCAGCCCCTCTTCGCCGTAGCGATCGTAGACCGCGCGCTTGTTGCCGTCGCGCAGCACGTCGTACGCCTCGGTGATCAGCTTGAAGCGCTCTTCCGCTTCCTTCGATCCGCCGTTGCGATCGGGGTGGTACTGCATCGCGAGCTTGCGATACGCCTTCTTGATCTCGTCATCGGACGCGTCGCGCTCGATTTCGAGGATGTCGTAGAAATCGGCCATTGTGCCGCTGTTGAAGTGCGAGGTGTCAGTCGAGCAGATCCGAGATCAGGCTCGACGTGTGTGTGACCAGCGTGACGATCTTTTCATAAGGCATGCGCGTCGGACCGATCACGCCGATCACTCCGGAAAGTGAGCCCGAGTGATACTCGGCCGTAACGACCGTGAAGTCCGTAAAGTTCGGATCGACATGCTCGTTACCGATCGTGATCGAGATTCCCGCCGAGCTCTTGTGGGTGCGCAGAAGCTGACCGAGAGCCTCGGGCCGATCCGTGAGCGCGAGCAGCTTCCTGAGATTGCCCCCGCTGGCGAACTCGGGCTGTTCGGCGAGCAGCGATGTCTGTCCGAGTAGAACCGGCGACGCGCTCAATGGGCGAAGCGCATCGAAGATCTGATCGCCTTCCTGCAAGAAGATGTTCAGCAGCTCGCTCACCTCCTGTCCCGCGCCGCTGTCCCGCAGGCGCTCGGCCAGATCGCGGCGAATCTCTCCGAGGGTGAGCCCCGACAGCCGTTCATTCAGGACGCGCGCGACCTCCGCCACCACCTTCTCGGCGATTTCGCCCGGAACTTCGACGAACACACTCTGCGCCGCTCCGCCGTCGAGACGCATCACGAGCAGCAGTCGCTCCGCGGACATGCGAATGAGATCCAGATGATGGAGTGTCGCCTCGTCGAGACGGGGGCCGAGGGCCACGCCAAGCTCCTGCGTCAGGATCCCGAGCACCTGAGCGGCTCGGCGCAGAATGGCCTCGATGGCCGTCCCGGTGCCGGAGAGCTCCTCGAACAGGCGACCGCGCTCGATCTCGTTGATGGGCGCGACGCGCATGAGCGAGTCCACGTACACGCGATACGCCATGTCGGTGGGAATGCGACCGGCGGACGTGTGTGGATGGAGGAGAAAGCCCTTCTCCTCGAGGTCGCTCATCGTGTTGCGGATCGTGGCGGGCGACACGCCGAGCCCGAAGCGCCGCGCGATCATCCGCGATCCAGCAGGCTCAGCCGTCTCCACATACGACTGGATGACGGCCTCGAGGACCCGGCGTTCGCGTTCGTTGAGCTGATGCGCCATAAGTGTAAATATACTAACGACTTCCAGCATGGGTCAAGTCTACGGCAAGGGCATCCAGACGCAGCCAACCAAGCTCCGTGAGCTCGAGACGATCGTTCACGATTCGCGCCCAGCCAGCTTCGCGCCAACGCGCTGTGCTCGCCCGCAGGTCATCCGTCAAGACGAGACCATCTTTCGTGCGCAACCCGATGTACGTGCGCTCGGCAGCGATGTCTGCCGGAGTGAGCAATTCATCACCATCGGTTGGATCGATGCCGGCCCGCACGCGCCGGAGCCATTCCGCGTAGGGCGCGACGTTCCAGCTTCGTCGTACTCCATCGAAGCGGTGCGCGGCGGGCCCGAGCGCGGCGTACGGCACGTGTCGCCAGTAGCTCGAATTGTGGCGCGCGCGAGCGCTCGGCAGCGCGTAGTTGGAAACCTCGTAGTGCTCGAAACCCGCCGCGGTCAACTGCCGGTGCGCGAGCAGAAACTCGTGCTCGTATCGTGTGTCGGGACTTTCCGCGAGCTCGCCTCGCTCCCGCCAGCGCCCCAGCGGTGTATGCGGCTCGACGGTGAGACCGTACAGCGAGACATGATCGGGCCGAAGCGCCAGCGCTCGCTCGAGATCCTCGCCCCACTCGCGCGGCACACCGGCGGGTAGCGCAAAGATGAGATCGAGCGAGATCTGCGCGATTCCCGCGCTGCGGAGATGCGCTACGGCGGCGCCGATCTGTTCCGCATCATGCGTGCGATGCATCCACGCGAGCGCAGGCGGAGAGAATGTCTGCGCACCGAGTGAGACTCGATTGACTCCGGCCTCACGCCACTCGTGCGCGCTCTCGGCCGAGACATCGTCGGGATTTGCCTCGAGCGTGACTTCCGCCGACTCACTCCATTCTGCGCGCTCGCGGATCGTGGCGAGGAGCTCCGCAACGCCGGCGCCCCCCAGACGCGAAGGCGTTCCCCCACCCAGGTACAACGTGTCGAGCTCCGTGCGATCGGTGGTGCGCTCGCGAATCTGGAGCTCGCGCCGAATGCCATCCACATAATCGCGCACGGGCACCTCGCGGCGAACCGCGATGGAAAAATCGCAGTAGGAGCAGCGCCGCGCGCAGAATGGAACGTGAACGTAGAGATGGCGTGGGGGCACGAGAAAAGATAATGCCGCCGAGAGGCACGAGTCGCCGAGGCGCGGCCCGCAGTCGCAGGTCGCGCGAACTCAGCGTGTGCTCGCGAACACGGGCATTCGGCGCCTCCGGATCTCGCCGGTGAGCGCACACTCGATCGCACCGCTCAGCTCCAGCGCCGATACGGCCGCCAGGCAGTTGCGCGCGGGCAGCGCCGCGCGGGCAGCGAGCGCGTCGAGGTCCGGTGCCGGCGCTTCGAGCGCGTTCCACACCGCGCGCTGCGCGCCGTCCGCCATCACCGGAGCGGCTGTCGCGCCGCGCGCGCTCACACCTGACGCCTGCACTCCCGCGAGCGCGAGCACGTCGGCGAT
>DATGDQ010000080.1:0-6191 GCA_035310785.1 Gemmatimonadaceae bacterium
CGTGCGCGATGATCTGGTTGAATCGCTGCTGCCCGACCTGCGCTCCCTCCATGCTCGCGCGACCACTGATCTCTCATCGCTGACCGAGAAGCTCCGTGTCCTCTGCCGCGATGCGCAGAGGCGCGGAATGCGGGCGGAGCACGTGGTCATCCTGGTCAAGGACCTGTGGGCGCAGATCTACGACGGGACGAGTCGCCCGGCGCGACTCCAGCACGATGACCAATTGCGGGCTGTTGTGACGCGCACCATCAACGAGTACTACAGCTCGGAGCAGCGCTTTCCCTGAAATCACACCGCTCATCGAGCGCGGCAAAGCGGTCTGTCGATCAGTCGGCGCAGTTCAATCGCGGATTGTCCATGATCGCGAGGAGCTCGACTGCAGACAGTTGACGCCACTCCGCTGGGTATCTCCACAACCGTCTGCACGACTGGCCGGAATCAAAGATGAGACAGGTCGAGGCTTCCGCGCCTGGCACTTCGATCGCACGCGCTTCGCGTACCCGCCACGCCGTCCCCGTGGTCGAGAGGATCTCTCGCTCTGCGAGCGTTTCGAGTTTGGGCTGGTGCGTCGTCTCTTCGTTCATTGGTCAGTAACCAAAATTGGCACGCTCGAACTGCAAGAAGCGGCGCACGAGCCGACTCTCGCGATGAAGATTTCTTGAGAAGGATAAGCCGAGCGGGGTGAGCGGAATCAGATCCTCGAAGGGCGCGCAGAGTAGCGCGACATTTGTCTCCCCGCGCTCATTGCACCGTTCGATCGCGTACGGCTCGTCCAGCGCGATCGAGTCCCGGGGGGACGGAACCGCGGGCAGTCCGCGGAGCCGCTCTGCGCATCCTAGCGGCAGTGCATCTCCGAATTCGTCGTTGGAATTCCTTCGCGATGAGGGGATGATACCTCGCGCACTACGCGACTGCGGATCAACTCGTCCATCCATTGCCGCCCAGCGTCTACGCCGGTTACGATCAGATTCGGGCCGTTTGATGCACAAAATCTCCGATCCCTTTCGAAGGGAGTCGCCATGCTCATGTCCGAATCGCCGTCATCCTCCGACCCCACCGGACCTGTCTCCGCGTCGAGTACATTCTTTCGTCGGACGCCGTGCGATTCTGCACTGCAGATCGTGGATGAAGAATTTCGCACAGAGCTTGCGCAACTGAAGCAGCACATGTCGCCAGACCCCGAGGTCATGCGCACGCACCTGCACATCATGTGCGAGGAAGCTCGACGCTGCACGATCCGATGCGAGGAGGTATTGATCGCATTATCGCAACTCTGGGATGCGCTTCCCCCGCCAGACCATCCGCGCAATGCGACAGTGGATGCAGATATCCGGCGGCGGCTCGTAAGCGCAGTGCTCGATGAGTATTATGGGACGCACGCGTAGTCGGCGAGTGACGCGACCTCTTCGAGAAGTCCGACTCCTCTTCGGGCGAAGACGCTGACGAGAGCGAACGGTGCCGATACTGTCCCGGCTCGAAACCGTACATGAACGGTCCGTGCTTGATATCGCTCATCGCTGGTGTCAGTCTCCCCACGGCCGCGAAACGACATGAGCCAACCACCCGTAAGTGATTGGCTCACCGATAGCAGGGGCGGGACTCGAACCCGCGACCCCGGCATTATGAGTGCCGTGCTCTAACCAGCTGAGCTACCCTGCCGCAACGCGCGCAATTTAACGTCCCCACGCGCCTTCCAGAAGGAATCGCACCCTTCGGGGAAGCGCAGCTCGCGCATGTCGCGTCTTATCTTGGCCGTGCGGCACTGAGCACGATGGTGCAGATCCCCCTGTCATCTCGCGCCCCGTTGCACGAGATCGTATCGCCGTTCTTGGCGAGCACCTCTCGGCCCGCGATGCGGACCCGCGCGCGTGGAACGGTGCGCGGGAGCACCAGCGAGTAGCTCGCAGCCGATTCTGCGTTGCCCACGATCACGCCCGTGGGCGTGAGCGCGTAGTGCGCATCGCCTTCGGCACCGGTCTGCGTGAGAAGCACCGAGCTCGCGTCCGCCCATCGCACCTGCAGCTCGCCCGATCGCTGCACGGCGCGGAACTCGACATCCACCTGCACGCCGGGCACGAACGCGATTCCGCGCGATGCCGCCGCATCGGTCGCCACCGTGCTCGAGGTGCGTGCGGATTGCGCCGTCGATCGCGCGGCGTGCATCCGCTCGAGCAGATGCGCCACGAATGAGCTACGCACGGTCGCAGCCGCGGCCGTCGCGACAACCAACACCGCGGCCGCCGCGAGCAACGCGCTTCGCCATCCCGACCGCGCGCGGGCGCGCATGATCACCGCATTCACATCGACGCCAGGCACCGGATGATCGATCGAGGTCAGCAGCTCGCGAAGCTCCTCATCGGAGAACTGCGTGTCATGGTTCGGCATCCTTCCTCCCGTCCGGTGTGATCTGCTGCATCGATTGGAATGTCCTTCGAAAAGCGACTCTGGCCCGCGCCAGGAGCGTGCCTACGCTGGTCTCCGTCAGCTGCAGGGCGACGGCAAGCTCGCGATAGCTGTAGCCTTCCGCCCTCATGAGCAGCAGCGCGCGCTCGCGCGGTGCGAGTGCATCCAGTGCGCGTCGAACCATTGCGCGCCGCTCGGTCGACAGAAGCTCATCCTCCGGCGAGGGCGCTGCGTCCGCCAGTGGCTCCTCTTCCATGCGCCGCTGCAGCAAGCGCGATTGCCGCGATCGTCGGCGGAGCTCATCACGCGCCTGATTCAACGCGACTGAAACGAGCCAGGCGCGAAGGTCATCGGGCATCTCGCCCCTGCGGTACAGTCGCACGAACGTCTCCTGCGCGACGTCAGCCGCGAGCGATTCGTCACCCAGATAGCGATCGAGCACCCGAAACAGCTCGGCGAAGCGAGTGTCGAAGGCGACACGGAACTCGGAATCGAATGCGCGAGCCGTCATGTGTGCACGCGCGGCCTCCTGAAGACGTTCCGCATCTCCCACGAGAGCCATCTGCGGTTCGGCCACCGAGCCTCAACCTCCGCCGTCACGCGCGGCACACGTGCGCGACGACATTGCTGTACGCCCATGGATCGCGCGAGCGGGATCGCCTGTGACAGCGGGTGACGCGGAGTCTCGCTACGCGACGCTCAGTACGTCCATTCGAGGCCGAAAGTGGCGCTTCGACGAGGCATCAGGAGCAGGGTCGCTGGAGCCGACGTGGCGGGTGCCATTACGCCGAGCGCGTTGATGCGACCGAAAAGGTTGGTGACGCCGGCACTCGTGCTCAACGAGCTCTCGCGCCCGAATGCACGCACTCGCCATTCGCGTCGAATCCCCAGATCGATTCTGAAGTAGGCGGGCAGGCGCGAGCCGTCGAGCGCACCGACGATGTGCTGCGGTGAGCCCGCAAGATCGCCTCGCCCCGCGGACGATGTGTAGGGCATCCACTCGACCGGATCCGCAATCACACTCGTGGGCGTGCCGCTGTGCGCCGACGCAGCGATACGCAGCGTCGTCGCCGTGGCTACGCGCAACCCCAACGCGCCGCTGATCGCCTGCGCCGCGTCATACGAGGGCGAGTACGAGATGCCATTGCCGCGATCGATCACCGATCCGAGCGAATACCCGAGCTCTCCGGATACGCGCTCACCTTCGCGAGTCAACGACAGCGACACTCCGCTTGCCCGCACGACGCCGACCGCGAATCCCGTGAGCGCGAAGGGCTGCGAGGTCGTTGGCGCGACGAGTACCGCGCCCGTCTCGCGTCGCGCATACGCGGTCGCGCTCACGCTGAGGGAGCTGGAGAGTCGCGCGTCGGCCGTTGCGATGAGCTGGTCGCTCTTGGCCGCAGGCACCTCGAGCGAGCCGTAGTGCGACCCTGCGAGCGCGGGCAAGGAGATGCCGGCAACGGCATCGATCAAGGACTCCTCGTTGCGCAACGACTGCACGAATTGATGCGTTCGCGCGTAGCCGACGCCAAACGCGAGCGAGGATGTCGGCGCGAAGCGCAGCGAGAACCGAGGCTCCACTCCCGCTTGAACCGGAGCCACGAGCGTGCTTCGAAGCCCGGCGGCGGCGGACCATCGCGCACCGATGCTGAGCTGTGCCTCCCCGAAGGTGGTGACGAGCGGAGAGCTCGCTCCCAGGATCAGCGGCGTCTGTCCGTTCAGGATCGGGTTGCTCGTGAGAAGACTGGCGACGTCGTAATGCACATCGAGCTCGCTCGCATCGACGCCACCATCGAGACGAAGGCCGCCGAGCGAATACGAAGCGCTCGCCGTTCCCCCGGTACTGCTCAGGGAGCTCGCGAGCCGCGTCGTGCCGGTCCACGCGAATCGAGCGTCGAACTGCGTGTGCCATGCGCTCAGCATCCAGTGCCCCGGGGCCCCCGAGCGCCACGTGACCGCGCCCGTTCCGGTATTCCACCCCAGACGGTTGGTTGGGAGGTGCTGAATTGCACGTGTCTCACCCACGCGCTCATCGTCGCGTCGATCTCCGACCGCGGCCGCAACGGCCGTTTGCTCCGGCGCACCATCGAACGACAGGCGATCGTCCGCGTGAAGCGCGAACAGCTCGAGCTCGCCCGAGCGCACGGGCATCGTAACCCTGGCGAACAGATCTCCGAATCGCGCTTCGTTCACAGAGCGCGATGGGGAATCGGAGAGCGACGCATCGAGACTCCGCCTGAACGCGACGAGAAACGTCCCGCCGCTTCGCGCCAAGGGGCCGCCCACCGACTCGCGAACGGCGCGCCCGCTGAAGCCTCCGTGCGTCGTGACGCGAGTGGTATCAGCTGCCGTCGTGCTCAGTGAGATCATCGCCCCGGTCGCATCGCCGAACATCGCGCCGGGTGCGCCGCGGTCGAGCGACACGCTCGAGATGACATCGGGATCGAGTGCGGTGAGCGTACCCGTCGCGTGATATGCATTGAACACGGGCACACCGTCCACGTACACGACGTTCTCGGCTCCAGCGCCCCCGTGCACGTGCAATGAGGTGGGCGCCTCCTCCCGCCCGAATGCGAGCCCGCGCGACAGGAGACTTTGGAGCGCATCCGGACTCCCGAGCGCGGGGTCGGAGTGGAGCTGCTCGCCAGAGATCATCGTCGCACTCTCCGGCTCGGGCCGGGCGCCCAAATACTGGCGCATGCCCGTGCCGGAAAATTCGGTGGCGCGCACACGAAGCTCGCTCAGGAGCTGTGGACGAGGCTCCAGCAGCACATCGACCACGACGCGCGGGGCGGCGTACACCAGCACATCGAGCTCGCGTGGATCGAAGCCGATGCGACTGACGCGCAGGTGATACGTGCCGGACTCGAGATCGGGCAGCAGATATCGGCCCGCGGAGTCCGTGAAGGCGCGCGCGACCAAGTCGTGCGACGTGGCCGCGGTGAGCTCCACGTAGGCACCCACCACCGGCGCGGAGCCGTCCGACGAACGAACGGAGCCCTCGAGGGAGGCGCCTAGGAGTGCGTGGACCAGCGACAGCAGCAGAGCGATACCGGTCACGCTCCGCGCTCCGCGCTGCGGAGAACCGGTGTGCCGGCGTGGATGCCACAGCTAGTCGCACCCGTCAACCAGGGATGACGGATCGCGTTGCTCAGTTGTCGACTGACCATGGCCGCCACTCGCGCGCGTGAGGTGCAAAGTTACAAACGCGCGAGAATCATCGACAATCTGCGCGTGTCAGGCACGCGCCGACGCAGTGTAACGTCGTGCCCGCCTCAGCCGATCGTGAGAGTTCCCGTTCCCGCGTCGAAGGTGGAGGAGTAGGCGGTGAGGTTCGACGTCGGCTGACCCCCCTCCCAGGTGCCCGAGTCCGAGAAGCGGGCGCCATGATTCGGACACGTGAAGCCGTTCCCGTTCGAGCTCACCGTGCCGCCCTGGTGCGGGCAGATGCGGGAGACCACGTCGAACGTGTTGGTGTCGACGCGCACGATCGCAAGCGGATTTCCGCTCGCATCCACGTACGCGACGCCGCCGACGTTTGCCAGCGCGGGATAGTCCGACACCTTCAACGTGAGGTTGACGCTGCCCGGAGATGTGGGGCCGTTTCCGCCGACACAGCCGGCCAGCATGATGGCGACGCTCGCGAGCGCGCCCTGAATCATGAACTCACGGCGCGATACGCACGGCAGATCATCGATCGGCATGACCAACTCCTCTTCTAGGTGGAGAGTACGACACACGCGGCAGTCCACGCCGCCTTTTCCTCGTCTTCCTTGAACATCTTGTCG
>DATGDQ010000081.1:0-10479 GCA_035310785.1 Gemmatimonadaceae bacterium
CTCCGCCGGCGCGATCGTGACCGCACGCAGCGCATCATCCCACGACATGCCGTAGGCGACGGCGTTGCCCGCTTCGTAACGAAGGTTGCGGATGTTGAAGAGCTCTTCGTCGCCGCCACCGGCGTTGCCGATGATCCCGACCTGCACGCCAGCCTTGCGCAGCATCGCCGCGTTCTCCTGCCGGTTGCCGAGCGTCGCAAAGCTCCCGGGGATGTTGTTCATCGCGCCCGTGAGCACGGGCACCTTCGCCGCCGCAATCCTGTCCGCCATCGTCCACGCCTCGGCGCCGCCGAGGATCACGACCTTGATGCCGTAGTCCTTCGCGATGCTGAGCACCTCGCGAATTTCCGCGGCCTGATCCGCCGCGATCGTCAATGGCTCGCGGCCCTCGACCACCGGTATCATCGCTTCGAGATCGCGACGCGTGGCGATGAACTGCCGGGTCTGCGCACGCTCGAAATCCGTCTTGCGGCGCATGTAGCTCTTCGTGTCCTCGATCAGATCGCGCAACTCGCCGATCGCCTCGCCCGCTGCCCCCACTTTCGCGCTCTCGTTGTCCTCGATCTGGGCGACCATCGTGGCCGGCGCCTTTACCAGCACATCGCCGAGCGCGAGTGCCCCATTGAGGTCGACGATCGCGGCCTGGCCGGACACGAGTCCTCCCGACGGCGCGGCGATCACGCTGGTCACGCCGCCCTCACGCGCGGGCGCGATCATCGTGGACTGCGTGTTGAATCCGAGCCACACCTGGAATCCCGCCGCGATGCCCTCGTGCCCCTTGGCGCTCAGCTCGCGCGGACCGCCGGAGAAGCCGACGTCGCCGAATCCGAGATTCGTGTACGAGTTGACGAGACCCGGCGTCACCCATTTTCCCGTCGCGTCGACGCGCTGCGCATCGCCCGGAATCGAGATGTCCTTGCCGACCGCGGCGATCTTCCCATCGCGAATGAGCACGGTCCCGCCCTCGATGGGAGGCCCGCTCACGGGATAGACCTTGCCCCCGGTGATCGCAATCGTCTGCGCACCGAGGGAGCCGGCCACCGCGCACAGCGCGACCGATGCCAGCACGCCTCGAATCATTGTCCGTCTCACTTTGCACCTCCTGCTACCGGCACGAACCCAAGATCGAAGTCCGTGCGCCACTGCTCGGACGGATCATCGCGATCGAACAGCAGTGCGCCATCGATCCAGACCTTTTCGGCGCGCGAATACACACTGAACGGATCGCCCGACCACAGCACGACGTCGGCATCCTTGCCCGGCTCGAGCGAGCCGATCTTCGAGTCGAGATCGAGCGCCCACGCGGGATTGATCGTGAGCCACTTGATCGCCTGATCCTCCGAGATGTCGATGCCCACTTCCTTGCCGGCCTCGATGCCCTTCGCCGCTTCCTGATTCAGGCGCTGCGACCCCGACGGATCATCGGAGTGCACGATCGTGCGCGCACCCGCCTGATTCACGAGCGCCATGTTCGCGCGGATGCCGTCGAGCGCCTCCATCTTGAATCCTCCCCAGTCGGCCCAGATCGCGGCGCCGATGTCTTCCTTCGCGAGCAGATCGGCGATCTTGTACGCCTCGACTCCGTGATGAAACGCTCGAATCTTGTATCCGAACTCGTGCGCGATGTCGATCATCTGCGCCATCTCGTCCGCCCGATAGCAATGATTGTGGACGAGAATGTTCCCGCGCAGCACCTCGGCGAGCGTCTCGAGATTCAGATCGCGCGCGGGCGGATCTCCCTTGTGCTCGGCGTTCCACTTGTCCCAGTTGCGGCGATACCGCTCCGCTTCGATCCAGGCCGTGCGGTAGCCGGCGACGTTGCCCATGCGCGTCGACGGCCCGCCCTTGTTGCCGTACACGCGCTTCGGATTTTCCCCGCATGCCATCTTGAGACCGTATTTCGCACCGGGGAATTTCATCCCCTGCACCGTGCGGCTCGGCACCACCTTGAGCACGACACTCCTGCCGCCGATGAGATTTGCCGAGCCGGGGAGCACCTGCAGGGTGGTGATGCCGCCCGCCAGATTGCGCGGGAACTGTGGATCCTGCGGCCACACGGAATGCTCGGCCCACACGAAGGCCGTCACCGGCTTGGTGGCCTCGTTGCCATCGCTGTTGGCCTCCACGCCGGGCGCCGGATACACGCCGAGGTGCGAGTGAATGTCGATGATGCCCGGCGTGACGAACTTCCCGGCACCATCGATGATCGTCGCATCCGCGGGCGCGGTGACGTTCGCGCCAACACTCTCGATCTTTCCATTTCTCAGCAGGATCGATCCGTCGTTGATGCGCGGTCCGGCCGCAGTCAGGATCGTGACGTTCTTGATGACCGTCGTCTTCGACGGGAACGGCTTATAGGTACTCGGAAACGGGTCGGCATTCGGCATCGAGAGCGCGCCGCGGCCCGCCGTAGTCGAATCCTTCGTGCCTTTCGAGTGGCTGGTGTCTCCGGCCTGCATGGGGCTCGGCGTGGGGGCGGGGCTCCCCTTCGCCGATGTGCATGCGAGCACGGAAAGAGCAGTCGCGAACACGACAATGCGCATTGCTGGACGTGCCTCCGCTGGACGTGATGAACGAGGAACAGTGGAACGTAGACACGGCCTCAGAGGGATGCCAGCCGTGCCGGGGAATCGAATCGTCAGAATGCTGCGCGCAGTACCGACAGGAAATCCGTACAGAGTCCATCGACGCCCAGTGCAGCGAGCGCCACGGCCTGTCCTCCATCGTTCACTGTCCACGGAATCACGCGGCCTCCGTTGTCGTGCACCTCGCGCACCAGCATCTCGGTTACGTGCTCGCGGCTCGGCCACACATCCAACGCATTCGACGCGCGCATCGCTGCAGCGGGATCGGAAACGGCTCGGTCGAAGAGAATGCCGCCGCGAATTTCCGGCGCGAGGGCGCGCGCGCGCGCGACCTGTGCATGGTCGAAGCTGTGCACGGCGCAACGTTCCGGCGCGATCGACGCGCGAATGACGCCCACGACTTCGCGCTCGATTGCCGCACCCTTGAGCTCTACGAACACTTCCGCGCGTCCCCTGATCACGGCGAGGGCCTCCGCGAGCGTAGAGATGAGCGCGAGTCCTCGCACCGAGAAGCCCTGTAGCTCATCGAACGTGAGCGCGTCTATCCGTTTGCCTGCGAGGCGCCCGGACGGTGGAGTGGCGCGGGGAATCTCATCGTGGTGCACGACGACGACCCGATCGAGCGTGCAGTGCACATCGAGCTCGATGCCGTCCGCCTGCAGCTCGAGCGCTCGCAGGAAGGAAGGAAGCGTATTCTCCGGGCGCTCGCGCGGCGCACCGCGATGCCCGATCAACATTGGTCGTGCGCGACTCGTCATCCCGCGATGTGCTCGACCACCATCGCGATCCCCTGTCCCACGCCAATGCACATCGTCGCCAGGCCATATCGCGCGCCGCGCCGACGCAGCTCGTGCACGAGCGTCGTCACGATGCGCGCGCCCGATGCGCCGAGCGGATGCCCAAGAGCGATGGCACCTCCGTTGACGTTCACCCGGGCTGGATCGGCGCCGAGCTCGCGAATGCAGGCGAGCGCCTGCGAGGCGAACGCCTCGTTGAGCTCGATCAAGTCCATGTCGCCGATCGTGAGGCCCGCGCGCTCGAGCGCACGTCGAGACGCCGGAATCGGTCCGAGTCCCATCACCTCCGGCGAGACGCCGGCGACGGCGCTCGACAGCACGCGCGCCAGCGGACGCGTTCCGGCCTTCGCCGCTGCGTCCGCGGACATCACGAGCACCGCGCTCGCGCCGTCGTTGATCCCGCTCGCATTCCCGGCGGTGACCGTCCCGCCAGTCACGAAGGCGGGCTTCATCTGCCGCAGCTTCTCGATCGTCGCGTCGGGACGCGGGTGTTCGTCCCGATCCACGATCGTCTCTCCCTTCGCTCCCGGCACCGCAACCGGCACGATCTCGTCGTCGAATCGGTTCGCGGTGATCGCCGCCGCGGTGCGCCGCTGGCTTTCGAGCGCGAACGCATCCTGATCCTCACGCGAGATGCGGCAGCGCCGTGCAACCTCCTCGGCCGTCTCTCCCATGGAGATCAGCCACTCGGCAGCAAAGTTCGGATTCGCGAATCGCCAGCCGAGCGTGGTATCGGCGACGGCCGGCGCGCCGCGAGGGAACGCGGTGTCGGGCTTGAGCATCACCCACGGCGCTCGAGACATGCTCTCGACTCCGCCCGCAATGAAGCAGATGCCTTCGTCGCTTCTGATGGCCTGCGACGCGCTCACGATTGCCTGCAGCCCGGATCCGCACAGCCGATTCACCGTCTGGCCCGGCACGGTCACCGGAATACCGGCGAGCAGGAGCGCGAGTCGCGCCACATTGCGGTTGTCCTCGCCGGATTGATTCGCAGCGCCGAGCAGCACGTCGTCGATCGCGGCGGGATCGATGTCGGTTCTCGCGAGTATGGCGCGAAGCGACACCGCCGCGAGATCATCCGGACGAACGCGCGCGAGCGCGCCCCCGTGACGGCCGATCGGGGTCCGAACTGCGTCGACGATCACAGCCTCATTCATGGGACTGGTTCCAGTGAGAAGAGCGTGCGCGCCCGGGTGCCGAGCGGCGCGACTACTCGTCTAAGTTGATGCGCGGAGAAGGTCCGCGCACCCCTTGCATGCTCTCCCGAAGGGCTCCCGGACGGGTCCTTAACATTCGTGGCAGGACGTCGTCTCATCACGTGACCGCATGACCGACCATTCACCGAGCGACCTCGCACCCGACGACGCAGCGCTGATCGCGCGGTGGCGAGGCGGGGACGAGCGAGCGGCCACGACGCTCGTCGAACGTCACGCGCAGGCGATCGCGCGATTCGTGGCGAGCCTGGGTGAGCGCGATGAGGTGGAGGAAGTGGTGCAGGATACCTTCGTTCGAGCGTTCGGATCGCTGGACTCGTTCCGGGGGGAGAGCAGCTTTCGAACGTGGCTGCTCACGATCGCGCGGAATCTCCTGCGAGACCGGCAACGGGGGCGCAAGCGAGCGCGGCCCCAGGTAGAGGTGCACGATTGCGACCTCGTGAGCACCTCGAGCGCACTCGAAGGAACGATCGCCGCGGAAACCGAGCAGCGGCTGCGTGCGGCAGTCGAGGCCTTGTCGCCGATGCAGCGCTCGATCTTCACGTTGCGCGTGACGGAGGGACTGTCGTACAAGGAGATAGCGATCGCAGTCGGAAGCACGGAGGGCGCTGCGCGAGTGCATTATCACAATGCGATGCGGGCCATCAGGGAGAAGCTCGATGAATGAGTGCACGAACGGAGACCTGCGCGATCTGCTGCCGGAGCTGGTGAACGGCCGGCTGGATGCCGTGATGCAGGAAGCGGTGGAGGCGCACGTCGCCTCCTGCACGGAGTGCGCGGAGGAGCTCTCGCTGCTTCGCTCGCTGCGTCCCGCACTCGTGCGCGAGCCCGCGATCGATGCACGGCGCATCGCCGAGGCGGTACGCGCCCGCACCGCGGAACGCGCGAGCCTTCCACGCCAACGATCGAGAATATCTGCAGGGTGGCGAGTCGCGATCGCCGCCGCGTCACTGCTCGCGGTGGGCGCCGTGGGCTACGAGCTGCGTAGCCATCGCACGTCCGGTGCGCAGGAGATCGCGGCCGTGCCCACCGCGCAAGACCGGGCGAGGGACACCGGATCTCGGATCAGCCCTGCGCCAGAGCCAGCTCGTTCGGCGTCCGCTTCTCCCCGTACCTCGCCGCAACAGATGGCCGTCACACCGGTCTCGCCCCGTGCTCTCGCGAACGGGGGCGTGCTCGACAACGTGTCCGACCTGTCGGATGACGACGTGCGCACGCTCACGGCCTCACTCGACGGGCTCTCGTCAGTTCCCGACGTCGATGCATCGCCCGGCATCGATCCGCTGGGCGCAACGCTCGATGATCTTTCCTCGGGAGGCAGATGATGCGATCGCACGTGATGGCAGTCGCACTCATCTGCGCGCTCGCCGCCCCGGTGCGCGCGCAGGACGCGACCGACAGCTCGCAGCGGCCGATCGTGCAGGCGCTGCAGCGTCGCGTGTACGAGATCACCCAGCGCACGCTCGACGCGACCGACGCCCAGATGCGCCAGTTGCAGGACGTCAATCGCCGATACCAGCGCGAACGGCGCGAGCTGAATCAGCAGGATCGCGATGCACGGGAGACGATACGCGCAGAGGTGCTGCGCGACTCGCTCGCGGATCAGGCCGAGGTCGCACGAATGCTCGACCAGCTCGTGGATGTGCAGCGCCGGCGCATCGATGTCTTTGAGCGGGAGCAGCGCGATCTGGCGCGCTTTCTGTCGCCCGTCCAACGGGCGAAGTACGCGACACTCCAGGAGGGGCTCCGCAAGAAGGTGGAGCAGCTCCGGCAGCGACGCCAGGAGAACGGGCTCACGCCTCTGCAGCGGCGGCGCCTGCGACAGCTGCGTCGCATGGGTGACACGACCGGCTGATTTGCGCGACGCGCGTACTCCTCGTCAAGGTTCACCGGCCAGAACTTGTAGGCACTGCCGTTGGTCGGCAGCGCACCGAATCCTCCGCGAGAGCATGTCGTGACCGCTTCGCACGGTAGTCTTTGCGCCCTCATCGTCGCAGCCATCTCGATCGCGCCCACGTCGCTCCGCGGCCAGGCGCGCCGTACGACCGGCCGTATCGGACAGTACACGCCGCCGGTGGTCTGGCCGCAGCGCTCTCGCACCTTCGATCTGCTTCATCAGCGCATCGCGATCAGCTACGATCTCGAGAAGCGCAGTGTGACGGGCGAGGTCGAGACGCGCCTCGTCGTGAAGCTCGAGCCCACCGACACGATACGTCTCGATGCCTCGCAGCTCACCATCGATGGCGCCTTCGATGCGGCGCATCACAATCTCAGGTTCGCGTTCGACACGTCGAGCGCGACGGTGCATCTGGCGAGGCGCGCACGCGTGGGCGACACGGTCGTGTTCTCGCTCCGCTATCACGGCCGCCCCGAGCGCGGCATGTACTTCGTTCCGCGCCGTCGCGTGATGTGGACGCAGGGCGAAGCGATCGAAACGCCGTCGTGGGTTCCAACCTGGAACGCCCCGAACGACAAGACCACCTGGGAGATCCTCGTCACTGCGGACACGGGCGTCAGCGTGCTCTCCAATGGTCGCCTCGTGGAGGTGACGACGGCCGAGGGCGGTGCGAAGAAGGTGTGGCACTGGTCGCAGGAGAAGCCCGCGTCGACCTATTTGTATTCCATCGTGGCCGGCCGATTCAGCATCCTGCATGACAGCTGGCGAGGCATACCGGTCGAGTACTGGGTGGCGACGGACACGGTCAACGCCGGCTGGCGCACCTTCGGCGAGACGCCGTCCATGATCGAGATCTACAGCCGCGTGCTCGGCGTGAACTTCCCGTGGAGCAAGTACGATCAGTCGGTGATCCCGGACTTCACGTACGGTGGTATGGAGAACGTCACCGCGACCACGCAAACCGATCTCGCGCTGCACGGCGCGGGGGGCGAGCCCGAGGCGTCGGGGCGCGGTCTCGATGCGCACGAGCTCGCGCATCAGTGGTTCGGCGATCTCACCACTACGGCGACGTGGGCGCACGCGTGGCTCAACGAGGGACTCACCACCTACATGGAGTCGGTGCACGAGGAGAAGAGCCGCGGCTGGGACGCTGCGCAGCTGAACTGGATCGGACAGCAGAAGGAGGCGATGGATGCCGATCTCAATCAGGAGCGCCCCCTCGTGTACGGCAACGATCGCGGTCGCGATCCGATTCTGCTGTTCTTCTCGGGACACATCTACCCCAAGGGGGCACAGCTCGCGCATCAGCTGCGCCGCCTGCTCGGCGATTCGCTCTTCTGGGCCGGCATGCACCGCTTTCTCGTCGACAACGCCTACAAGCCCGTGGAGACCGCCGATTACGCGATCGCGATGGAGAAGGTCTCCGGACGCGATCTCGACTGGTTCTTCGATCAATGGGCGTACGGGATCGGGTATCCGAAGGTGCAGGTCACTCGCGCCTGGAACGCAGCCGCGAAATCGCTGACGCTCACCCTCCGGCAAACGCAGACGATCGACAGGACGCATCCCTTCTTCCGCTTTCCCGCGACCGTTCGCATCACCACCCGCGATTCCGTGGTGCGCCACGAGATCATGATGACGAGGCAGGATCAGCGATTCACGATCGCGCTTCCAAGTCCACCCGTCTCCTTTCGCTTCGATGAAGGTGGATGGTTGCTCGGCACCGTGAAGACCGATCAGACGCCGGAAGAGCTGAGCGAGCTCGCGAAGCATGCTCTCGATCTCGCCGGGCGTTGGTGGGCGTTGACGACTCTCGACAGCTCGCGTGCACCCGCGGCGAGTGACGCGCGGCGAGTCATCGCCCTCAATGAGCCCGTCGCGGAGCTGCGCGCCGAGGCGGTTCGTCAGCTCGGCACGCACGACCGCGGCGCCAGCGGCGACATCATCGAGGCCGCGCTGGGCGATCCGTCGGGACTCGTTCGCGGACAGGCCATTGGATCGCTCGCCGCCGGCGACACCGCGAAAGTGCAGGCGGAGGCGGTGCGCCTGATCACGACGGATCCGAGCTTTCACGTGCAGGAGCACGCCTTGATGGTGTACGATCCAAACGCTGCAACGCAGGGAACGGCCCTGCTCGTCGATCGCGCCGCGCACGGCGGTGCATTGTCCGTGCGACTCGCCGCAGCGGAGCGGCTTCTGCGCAAGCCCGATGTGGCCGGTCTCGACGTCATCGAATCCATGACTGCGGAGAGGGAGCCGCGCGAGGTTCGAACGACGGCACTCGCGTTGCTCGCCGAATGGCCGGACAAGACGCGGGGCATCGCGATCGCCACACGCTACCTCGATGATGGCGATCCACTGTTCGCGAGCGCCGCAGCGGCGACTCTCGGCAAGATCGGCGGCGAGGCCGGTAAGGCCACGCTTAGCAAGGCGACCGCAGGAGAATCCCGTGTAACGGTGAAGGCCGCGATCGCGCGGGCCCTCGCGGGCGAACAGTAGCCTCCGCCTCCGGAACACGGGCCCTCGCATGTCTCCGCCCGGCGTGGACGAACGCCGTTGGCGGTGCTAACCTTACGGGCCGCGGGCGTTCGTTTTTCGGCCTCGCATTCGCCGCGGAGCGGGGCCGGCAGCATCGCCGTACGTGGGGTAGCAGTACACTCGCCCGAGTGGCGGAATTGGTAGACGCGCTGCACTCAAAATGCAGTGGCTTTCGGGCCATGCGGGTTCGAGTCCCGCCTTGGGCACTTCGTTCGGAGCATCTTCAATGGACTTTCGGGTCACCGCACGCCGCGCGCAGCCGGACACGGCCGACGCGCCCCTGCTCGTTCTTGCGCTCCCCTCGGGCGCCACTCTCACACCCGCACTCGCCGCGCTCGACACCGCCCTGGGTGGCGCGCTCGCACGCTCGCTCGAGCGGAAGGATTTTCGCGGTGCGCGCGACGAGACGCTGTTGCTCCCCGGTGGTGCCAAAGGGGCGCAGCGCGTGCTTCTCGTGGGAACTGGAAAGCCGTCCAGCATCACGGGAGCGCTTCGTCGCGCCGCCAGTGTTGCCTCGCGACAGGCGCGGAAGATCGGTGCACCATCGCTCGCCTTCTTCGCGGACGATCAGAGTGATGATGCGCTGGAGGCCGTGGCCATTGGCCTGACGATGGGCGCGTGGGAATACACCACCACGCGCAGCGCACCGCCCGACGATGAGCGTAAGCCGCCGCTCGAGAGCGCACAGGTTCTGGTATCGGATGAATCGAGTGCGAGCGCCGCCGTGCAGCGCGGCGCGGCGATCGGCAGCGGAATCAACCTCGCGCGCCAGCTCGCGATGCTTCCGGGCAACATCTGCACGCCCGAGTATCTCGCGAACACCGCGCGAGACATCGCGACGCGTCGCGGAATGAACGTGACCGTGCTCGGACGCGCGGAGATGAAGGCGGAGAAGATGGGATCGTTCCTCGCGGTCGCGCAGGGAACGCCGCAGGATCCGAAGCTGATCGCGCTCGAGTACCGGAAAGGGCCGGCGGGTAGCAAGCCGGTCGTGCTCGTCGGGAAGGGACTCTGCTTCGATTCGGGCGGCATCTCGATCAAGCCCGCGCAGGGCATGGAGCACATGAAGTTCGACATGTGCGGCGCCGCCGGCGTGCTGGGCGCCATGGACGCGATCGGTGCGCTCGGTCTTCCGATCAACGTCGTCGGACTCATTGGCAGCACCACAAACATGCCGTCGGGCGAGGCGATGAATCCGGGCGACGTGGTGCAGAGCCACCTCGGCAAGTTCATCGAGATCGTGAACACCGATGCCGAGGGACGTCTCGTGCTCGCGGATGTGCTCTCGTACGCGCGGCGTTTCGACCCGGCCGCCGTCATTGATGCCGCCACATTGACGGGCGCGTGCGTCGTCGCGCTCGGGCACACGGCCAGCGGCGTCTTCGGCAACGATCAGGCGCTCGTCGATGAGGTGCTCGCCGCGGGCCGCTCGTCCGGCGACACGGGAT
>DATGDQ010000082.1:0-2131 GCA_035310785.1 Gemmatimonadaceae bacterium
TGCGCGTTGTGGAGCGCCTCGTGAGCTGCTCCTCCGGACTCTTGAGTAAAGCCCCGTTGGCGATTAGCTTCCGAGTCTTCTCACGACACTTTCCCGGGCCCGCCCACAGCCCCGAGCATCCTATGCATGTATTCATCGAAACCCAGAAGGAATATCTCCGCACGGACATCCCTCCCTTCCGCGCGGGCGACACGCTGCGCGTGAACGTGCGCGTCAAGGAAGGTGACAAGGAGCGGCTCCAGGCGTTCGAGGGCGTGTGCATCGCGAAGCGCGGAAGCGGCGTCAGTGAGACCTTCACGGTTCGCAAGATCTCGAACGGCGTCGGCGTCGAGCGTATCTTCCCGATCCACAGCCCGATGCTCGGCGACGTGCACGTCGTTCGCCGCGGGCGCGTGCGTCGCGCGAAGCTCTATTATCTGCGCGAGGCTACCGGCAAGGCGGCGCGGATCAAGGAGCGCAAGATTCAGGTCGCCCGCCCCGTCTAGATCGGCAGCGCAGGGAAGCGCGTTCCGTGCATCGCGCGCGATGGACGACGATCGAACGGGAGCTGCGCCGCGCAGGCGGTGCGCTCATCGCTGGTGTCGACGAGGTTGGACGGGGCTCCCTTGCGGGCCCCGTCGTCGCATGCGCCATCGTCATGCCCCCGGACACACGAGCACTGCGTGGCGTGGACGACTCCAAGGTGCTCACCGCGCAGGCGCGCGAGCGGCTCGTCGCACAGATCATGGAGCGCGCGGTGAGCCTGGGAATCGGCGCCGCCTCCGCGCGAGAGATCGACCGGGTCAACATCTATCATGCGAGCACGCTCGCGATGCAGCGCGCCCTCTCCCGTCTCACGGTGTCGCCCGACCATGTGCTCATCGACGGGCGTCCGATCCGCGCGCTCGGAGTCGAGCATCAGGGAGTCGTCGATGGCGACGACAAGTGCTTCAGCATCGCGTGCGCCTCGATCGTTGCGAAGGTCACGCGCGACCGGCTCATGGCGCGCCTCGCTCGGCGGCATCCGCACTACGCCTGGGATCACAATTGCGGCTACGCAACACGTCGTCACATCGATGCACTGCTCTCGCACGGGAGCTGTGTGCATCACCGGCAATCATTCGTCGTGAAGGCGCTCGTGCCCGGTGCAATGGTGCTGGAGATCATCGAAAGTGCGGACGCACATCACACAATCGCCGATCTCGATGACGCGTCGGCGCCGTTGTGATGGTCGTGATGCATCGCTCGTGAGGCGTGTCACAGCAGCGCACTGAGGCATGGTTTTAGCTTGAACTCCTTGGACAATGGCAACCCGGTCACCGCGTCTACAGGGAGAAGCAATATGAATGGTCACATGAAGGTGTTTGCGGCAATCGCGCTCGTGGCACCGGTCATGGCCGGTTGCGCTACCAAGGGATTCGTGCGTGAGCACGTGGCGGCCGAGCAGGTGCGCGCCGATGCCCATGCCGATTCCGCCGTGAGCGCTGAGCGCTCCGCGCGCATGTCCGCAGACAGCTCGCTGACGCAGGATGTCGCGTCGCTCCGAAAGGACCTCGACAGCCTTCGCACCGAGTATGGCGCAAAGATCACGGCGCTCGAGAACGGCATGCAGTTCGCTCTTCCCGTGCACTTCGCGTACAACGATGCGACGATTCGCGATGAGGACAAGGCGGCACTCGATCGCTTCGCGAAGGTCGTCACGAAGTATTATCCGGGCTCGATCATCACCGTCGAGGGCTTCGCGGATCCGAAGGGTGGCGTGAAGTACAATCTCGATCTGTCGAAGCGCCGCGCTGGCTCCGTGCAGTCGTATCTCTCGACCACCGGTGGCGTGACGGATGAGATTCGCGCGGTTGGCTATGGCAAGACGCGTCTCGTGGTTCCGAACGCCTCTGGCGATCAGCAGGGCGCGGAGCTGAACCGTCGCGTCGTATTCGTCGTCGAGAGTGCGCAGGCGGCTGCGACCGGCGTCGCAATGACCAGCCAGCAGTAAGCGTTCTCGCAACACGGCAGCAGGCACGCGGCGCACCTTCGGGTGCGCCGCGTTGCTTTTGTGGGCGGGTGGGTGTCGCTTACCCTCCGCGCGCGGCATCGGTCGCGCGCCGCTGCATTCCCGCCTCGTCCTCCGCCGTTCTGCGCTTGTCACGCCAAT
>DATGDQ010000083.1:0-4942 GCA_035310785.1 Gemmatimonadaceae bacterium
GGCCTGAGGCGCAGCTTGCGGCAGATGAGATCGAGCTTCGCGGCTTGCGCCGCATCGAGATCATCCACTCCCGGCGGAAAGTAGGCGCACGAGTACACCATGCGCCGATCGAGCCACAGCGCGTAGAAGTCGTTGCCGAGATCATAGTGGAAGCGGTTCGATTCTGCGTCACGGTCCTTCGAGTGAAGACGGCCACGCGGATGGGCGCGGCCCCGTTCCGGGGCATCGGTGACCGAGCCTGCGCCATCGGATGGCAGCGCGAGCAGGTGTCGCGTGAGACGCGCGAGCGTGCGCATCGATCCGAGTCGCGTCGCGATCTCGTCCGCGATCGTCGAGGCCGATTCGAGATCACCCTCGACATCGATGTCTCCCCGGAGATAGGACTCGACCATCGAGAGCTCCGACGGCGGCAGGAGCATGCGGCGAAGCGAGGCGGGGTGATGCAGCACGAGCGTGAAGGCGGGCGTCGAGGCCAAGCCGGCCGGTTGCGTTTCGCCGCTCCACAATCGAACGGCGAAGTTGCGGGCGCGCGCGGGTCCGAATACCTCGTCGAGAATCGTGCGCGTGAGCGCAATCACCCGAGCGTGGGCTGACGTGCCGTGCGGCGCCTCGCCCAGCTCTACGACATCCATTGTGGACACGCGTGCCTCCACATCGTTCGAATTGGCTGCGAATCGCTGGATGGCGATTCGCTCCAACGATCGCTGCGTCGTGCACACGCCATGCCGGTGTGTGGGCAATGCTGACTACGACGTGTGTGAAGGCCGACCGTTCTCGACCATACCGATACTGGCCGCGCCCGGTTCGACCGACCACAATAGTGAAGCTCTCATTCTGCGGTGGTCATCATGTCTTCCGTCGCGCGTGCCCTGGCCGATCAAGTATCCTCGCCCACGAAACAGACGACGCGGACGGAGTCCTCGGGTCGCGTCGGCTCGCTCGACATCGTGCGCGGAATGGCGATGATCCTGATGGCGATCGATCACGTGCGAGTGTACTCCGGTCAACCACCGGGTGGTCCGACTCCCGGAATCTTCTTCACTCGATGGGTCACACACTTCGTGGCGCCTGCATTTGTCTTTCTCGCCGGCACGGGCGCATACCTGCACGGAAGAAAGCTCGGAGATGTCGGTGCCTTGTCGCGCTTTCTGTTGACACGCGGTGTGTGGTTGATTGTTCTCGAGCTGACCGTGATCCGGGTCGCGTGGACGTTCAATCTCGACTTCGCGCACTATTTGCTCGCCGGCGTGATCTGGATGATCGGGTGGTGCATGATTCTCCTCGCGGCAGCCGTGCACTTGCCGGGGCGTGTGATCGCGGCGACGGGAGTTGCGATCATCGCGCTCCATAACGTCACGGACCTCTTCGCGGGGCAGCTCGAACGTGCCTTCGGCGACGCAGGCCCCGGATGGCTGCTGCAGATCCTGTACTTCGACGGCGTGGTAAAGCTCGGAGCAGCGGGACCTCCGCTCTTCGTCCTGTTCGTCATCGTGCCGTGGATCGGCGTCATGCTGGCGGGCTACGCGTTCGGGCGCGTGGTCGAGATGGGGCCGGAGCATCGCCAGCGCATCTGCGTCAGACTCGGCATCGCACTGTTGGCGCTCTTCGTCGTGTTGCGCGTCGCTGGTGTGTACGGTGATCCGCGCCCGTGGAGTGCGGTCGCTTCGAAGATGCCCGCCTACCTCGCCTTCCTCGCAACGAGCAAGTACCCGGCATCGCTCGAGTTTCTGGCGATGACCATGGGTCCCATGTTCATCGCCCTTGCGCTCGCGGAGTATTGGCGCGGGCGCATTGCGGCCGTGCTGGCGGTCTTCGGCCGAGTGCCCTTCTTCTACTATCTCCTGCACATCCCGCTCATTCACGCCGCGGCCTGCGTCGTGTCGCTCGTGCGCGAGGGGCGTATCGACCCATGGTTGCTCGGCAATCACCCGATGAATCCGGGGCCTGTGCCTCCGGAATACACGTGGAGCCTCCCACTCCTGTACCTCGTGTTCACGATATGCGTGTGCCTGCTCTACGTACCATGCCGCTGGTACGCGAGTGTGAAACGCACGAAGCGCTCCCCCTTGCTGAGCTATCTCTGAAATCAACGGCGCTTCGCCTTTTCGACGCCCGGGAATAAATCGACGAGTCATCGGGTCACCCTCTCAGGAGCCTACAAACCAGACACTCCGGGAGACCGACCGATGACTCGTCACGAAGACCACGACGCCGAGCGATTCGACGCCGAGGGAAATACTCGACCGAAGGGAAGCAACTACATCACGCAGGATCTCAGCGATGATGGGGTGGATCGCCGCGGCTTTCTTCGGTGCATGGCATGGGCGGGCACGGCTACCGTCTGGGGAATGGTGGGCGGAGTACCACGATCATTCGCCGTGAACAGATTGCCCTGGCTGAGCGATGCCGAGCGGAAGAGCATCTTCTTCGTGCAAGTCAGCGACAGTCACATCGGATTCAGCAAGGAAGCGAACAAGGACGTCACGGCGACGCTGCAGGAGGCCGTGATGAAGGTGAACTCGCTGCCACAGAATCCCGCCCTCGTTCTGCATACCGGTGACATCACGCAACTCGCAAAGGACAGCGAGTTCGACACGGCGAACGAAGTGCTCAAGGGTCTCAAGACCGATCGCGTGTTCTACGTGCCGGGCGAGCACGATGTGGCGACCGACAACGGCGTGTCGTACCTGCAGCGCTACGGCAAAGGCACGTATGGCGGAGGCTGGCACAGCTTCAACCACTCGGGCGTGCACTTCATTGGTCTCGTGAACGTGCTGAATCTCAAGGCGGGCGGGCTCGGTACGCTGGGCGCCGAGCAGATCGCGTGGCTGAAGAAGGACGTGGCGCATCTCGCGTCGAGCACGCCGATCGTCGTGTTCGCGCACGTGCCGCTTTGGACCGTGTATCCGGAATGGGGTTGGGGCACGGACGATTCCGAGCAGGCGCTCGGACTCCTGAAGCGCTTCGGCTCGGTGACGGTGCTCAACGGCCACATCCATCAGATCATGCAGAAGGTCGAAGGGAACGTCTCGTTTCACACGGCGATGTCCACTGCGTTTCCTCAGCCGACGCCCGGCACGGCACCGGCGCCCGGGCCGATGAAGGTGGCGCCGGAGACGCTCAAGAGTGTTCTGGGCATCACCGACGTGACGTTCGTTCCGGGACGCAGCGCGCTCGCAGTGGTCGACGCCACGCTGTCGGGCCTTCCTCCCGCATTCGTGGATGCCTCGCACGAGGCGATGATGCGTCGACAGACGGCGCGAAAGGCGATGCCACTCGGCCCCAACCAGATCGGCATCGACAACTTCAACTTCACGCCGCAGGTGCTCACGGTGAAGGCCGGCACGGAAGTGACGTGGATCAACAACGATGACGTGCCGCATCTCATCGTGAACACGCAGAACAAGTTCAAGCAGTCGCCGGTGCTCGATACGGACCAGCGCTACAGCGCGACGCTCGGCAAGCCGGGCACGTACACCTACTTCTGCTCGCTGCATCCGAAGATGCAGGGGACGATCATCGTGACGTGACGGCGTGTGGTTCCATAGGGAACAGAGTCGACACTGCGGTACACGAATCAGACCAATGGAGACGAATCGAATCGTTTATGATCACGCATCATCGCGCCTGTGACCGACGAGTGAATTGAATTCCGGGCGGCCTCGTTTGGGGTGGTCGATGTAGCGCTCGAAGCGAGGGGTGGGGCCGAAGTGGAGGAGGAGGCCCACTTCGAACGTGGTCGCGTTGAGGTAGCCGATCAGCTGCATGCGGTCGGCCGAGGACAGCTTTTCCTGTGCTTTGATCTCGGCGATGACGCGGTCGTCGATGACCATGTCGAGGCGCTGCTTGGCGACCTGTCGGCCGTGGTATTGGATGTCCACCAGCAACTCGCGAACTACGGCGTGGCTGCGGTCGCGGAGCTCGAGCTCGAGCGCTCCTGCGTACACGCGTTCGCTCAGGCCGTAGCCGTAGTAGTTGTAAACGGCACAGAATGCCCCAACGATCGCGTGAACTCTCTGTCCCTCGAGGAGCTCTCCCGGCATTGGTCAATTTCTCCAAGCGCGCCCACGAAGCGTGACCTTATCAATGCGAGATGCACCATGTCCTCGCACCGGTTCGATTCGTTCCATTGGTCTGATTCGTGTACAGCGTGTGTCGTTTCTCCTCCCTCTGGAATCGACGCCGCCCCGTTCGCGGACGAGGCCGCTCATCCCGCTCCAACGGAATTCAGCGAGTTGACGTACTCTTGACGTTCACGACTCGCCACATCCGGGCTCGTCCGTCTCTCTCCCGAGACGGCGCATGCCCCCATGTCTTCGTTGGATTCAAAGAGGGCTCCGCGTCTCATGATGAATGCACATCGTCCGATCGCTCTCGCCACGCTGGCGACGGGTCTTCTGATCGCCGCTCCCACCCTCCCCGCGCAGAAACGCGCCACTCCGCTCGACTCGGCGACGCTCGCCTCGTTCACCTGGCGCAACATCGGTCCGGCGAACATGGGCGGGCGCATCGCGGACATCGTTGGAATTCCGAGTCCGTCCAAGACCTTCTACGTCGCCTCGGTCGCCGGCGGGATATGGAAGACGACGAATGCGGGGACCACGTTCCGTCCATTGTTCGGTGATCAGCACGTGATCTCGATGGGCTCACTCGCGATCGCGCCGTCGGATACGAATCAGGTGTGGGCCGGCACGGGCGAACAGAACACGCGCAACTCCATCTCCCCGGGCGGTGGCATCTACAAGAGCACCGATGGCGGGATGACATGGAAGCTGATGGGGCTCGAGAAGACGCAGCAGATCGGACGCATCATCGTGCATCCGACCAATCCGGACATCGTGTACGTCGCCGCACTCGGGCATGCATGGGACGCGAATCCCGACCGTGGGCTGTACAAGTCGGTGGACGGGGGAAAGAGCTGGCAGCTCATCAAGTTCGTGAG
>DATGDQ010000084.1:0-21578 GCA_035310785.1 Gemmatimonadaceae bacterium
CCGATAGCTGCCATCCAAAGCGCAGCACCGATCTCCGCGGATTGGACATCTGGCGAAAGCAGAAACAACGCGCCGTTCGCAAGAACGGCGCATACGCTTACTCCGATGATGTACAAGACGGTTCGCGTCGACATAGAAAAAGAGTCCCCCGACTCTAGCTTAGGCCCAAGTCTGTAGTGCTGCTGATACTGCGCCGCCGGTAATTACACGGATAACCTTCACAACCAATCCTAGAGCTGACATTCGCGTCACCCCCCTTTGAATTACAAAGTCGCGAATCCACTGTGGAAACGCGCAAAGGTCGGCTCCGCTCAACTACTGTCATGCCCGCTCAACTCCGCTTACCAGAGAACGGGGGGACTCGTGTTTGTGGCTTACTCCATTAGCTGAGTGTTTGTAAGACAGGAAACGCTTTCACAGAACTCATGAATCAAGTTCGACCCAACCATCTATTCGTCGCATCCAGGACGGCCAACACACTCGCCGTCTCCGGACTGTCTTTGATCTCGCAGCTTCCCGTCAGGAGCGCATTCTCGCGTTGCACACGAACCGAGATTCCCACGAACATGAACTCCCGGTCGAACGCCTCGATCACCTTGCATCCCTCCACGACGAAGCTGCTCGCACGCTCCATCTGCGCAATCGCCAGCAGTGCACCTCTCGCCGCGAGCTCCGCGCGCGATCGAGGACTTTCTGGTCCTTCGCATTCTCCAGCGAAAGACTGATCGCCCTTTCTGAGAGTCACTCGAACTGTCACGCCCTTGGCCCTACTTCGCTGTATTTCGACATCCTCGAAATACAGCCGCGCGCTCTTCGCCGGCGCGCTCGCAGGAGGCGTTACAGGAGTTGGCGCATGCACCGGCGCCGCTGCAACATTTCGTTGCGATTCCTCGCGATCGCGCGGCGTTTCGTTGCTCGTCGCGACGGAAATTTTTCGGTGGTCCACGCTCATCTTGAGCGACGCCTTGAGCATCGTCTCGACGTTGCGCACCGTCGACTTCGGGCTCACCTCCGTCGTCGTCACGACGTGGACCTCGCTCACCGCGCCCGTCTCATTCGGCACGATTCGCACGTCCAGCACTCCGGGCAACGTGCGGAGCTGGCGCTCCGCTTCAGCCAACGGCAACACGCTACCAGCTATCGGCGATGACGTCCCATGCGACGACGGGTTTCCCGGTGCTGTGAGGGCCACGGCTTTGACTGGCTTTCCGATGGTGAACTGGCGGGGAGTGACGCGGCTTTGCGCTGCCCAGCTCGAGTGAGCCGTGTGCCCTGGGTCCTGCAGAGGGCGCCGGACGAATATTCAAGCGGAGTCTTGCAAACGCAAGCATTCTCTGCCCCAAAGACCTTGAATTAATGTGCGCACCAATAACCACGAATTCACCCGCAAACAGATGATTTGTACGAATCCCTACGTCTCAGGAATATCGTATTCCTTCAGTTTCCGATAGAGCGTCCGCTCGCCTATCCCCAACTGGTCAGCCGCCTTGCGCCGGTTCCCCCGCGTCTCCCGCAACGCCGCGATGATCGCCGCCCGCTCGATGTCGGACATCCGCATCCCCGGCGCTATCGTCACCACATTGGAAGGCGGCGCCTCCTCTCGCGGCTCGATTCCCACGCTCGTCATCGCACTCGCCACCCCCGGCAGTCTCGTTGCCGGCTGCACCTCCCCATCGCCCAGCCGCACCTCCCGCGACTGCCTCCCCTCCTCCACGCGCTGCCGCAGCTCCTCCACCTGAAGCTTCAGCTCCACCAGGCTGCGCACGATGAACTCGAGCTCCCTCCCGCTCGTCCCCTCCTGCCCTCGCACCACCGCGCCCACCGGCACCGGCAGAAAGCGCGCGCTCCCGCCCTCGCGCAGCTGCCGCGGGATGTCCTCCGCAGTGATCTCCCGCCCCGGCGACAGCACCACCATGCTCTCCACCAGATTGCGCAGCTCCCGCACGTTTCCCGGCCACGAGTACTCCGCGAGTATCCGCATCGCGTCCGCCGAGATGCCGTGAAACGGCCGATCGTGCTGCGCCGAGAATTCCTGGATGAACGCACGCACGAGCAACGGAATGTCCTCGGGCCGCTCGCGCAACGGCGGCAGATAGATGCTGAGAACGTTCAATCGATAGTAGAGATCCGTTCGAAACGCCCCCTCCTCCACCTCCTCGCGCAGTGGCCGATTCGTCGCCGCCACCACGCGCACATCCACCTTGATCGCGTTCGCGCCGCCCACCCGCGTGAGCTCGCGCTGCTCGAGCACCCGCAGCAGCTTCACCTGCGTACTCTTCGGCGCCTCTCCGATCTCATCGAGAAACAGCGTTCCCGTGTTCGCGAGCTCGAATCGTCCGAGCCTCCGCTCCGCCGCGCCGGTGAACGATCCCTTCTCGTGCCCGAACAATTCGCTCTCGAGCAGCGTCTCCGGCAGCGCCCCGATGTTCACGGCGATGAACGGCTTGCTCCTGCGCGGGCTCAGCCTGTGCAGCGCGCGCGCGACGAGCTCCTTCCCCGTTCCGCTCTCGCCCTCGATCAGCACCGTGCTGCTCACCGGCGCCATCTGCTCGATCTTGACGAGCACCTCGCGCATCGCCTCGCTCTCGCCGATCAGCCCCGTCTCGATCGCGAGACGCCGCCGATCGAGGATGCGTCGAATGCCCGCGAGCACCTCGTCGAGATCCACCGGCTTCGCATACACCTCCACGAATCCGAGCGCGCGGAGCCTGTCGTGCAGCGCGGGATCGACGATGTCCGCGAGCCCCACCGCCGCCACTCCATCCCACAACAGATCGCGCACGAGCTGCACGTTGGCCGAGTCGACGAGGCCGCCCGACAGAACCACGAGATCGGGCGACTCGCGATGGATCGCCGCGCGCACATCATCGATGGGCGACACGAGCGCAGTCTCGAATCCCGCGCGCTCGAGCATCGCGTTCAATCGCACGGCGGGCTCGACATCCGTGAGCGTGATCAGGACCTTCATTGCGACGGCTCGTCGTGATTCGTATCCACGCCGCGCGTGATCCGCACCGCGTGGTCGATGATCGGCTCGATCGCCGCGAGCCCATCGCGCACGCCGCTGGTCGATCCCGGCAGATTGATGATGAGTGTTCGCGCGCGCACGCCCGCGACCCCGCGCGACAGCGCCGCCCGCGGAAAGCTCTCCACACTCATCACCCGCATCCGCTCGGCTATCCCCGGAGCCTCCCGCTCGAGCACCACGCGCGTCGCCTCGGGCGTGAGATCGCGCGGCGCCAGGCCGGTGCCGCCGGTGGTGAGCACGAGGTCCGCAGCGTCCACGTCGCACCAGCTGATGAGCTGCGCCACGATCGATGTGACGTCGTCGGCGACGAGCGCGCGCCCTACTATTGAATCACCGCGCTGGGCGCCCCATGCCGCAATGGCATCACCCGAGCCGTCCTGGCGCTCCCCGCGCGCACCGGCGTCGCTCACCGTCAAGATCGCGATTCGCATCGTCCCCTGATTCAGGTCCAGCGCAATATGCCGAGTAAGCATACTCGCTGCCAACTCGGCGCTCGGGTCGAAGTTGTAACGGCTTGGAGGGGGACAACGCGAACCGGGCATCGCTCGACGCTTGCGCGTGGCGGTGCCCGGTGGTGTCGAGTACGATGTGTATGAAGGACCTACGAGCGCGGTCAGCGCCCTCGCCGTTGTCCGCGAACGATCAGACGCTCTCCGTCTTCCAGAGATTGTCGAGGTACCGGTACCAGTCTGTGTGCCCCGTGGACCGAACCACCTGGATCGCGCGCCAGTCTTTCGGGAGCTCCTTGCTCGACACCAGGTAGACCTCGAGATCGGTGCTCGCCGCGCCATCGCGACGGAACACGATCGTCGGCATGCCGTCCACCGTTTTCATGTTGGAGCCGGTGACCGCGCTCGAGACCGGGCCGCTCAATCCCGCGGGCGGTGCCTTGAAATGCACGCCGTTCTCGAGCGCCACATAGGAGACGCGCTCGTCACGGTCGACCACGTCGTTGTCGTTGGCGTCCTCGAGGATTCGGAGCCGCTTGTTCACGAGATCGAAGCTCACGACCACGTCGTGGCGCTCCGTCACCGCCAGCCGCTCCGCGTTCTGCAGCGCCGTGCGCACCGCGCGTGCTCCCGAGTCCACCTGGAACTCGCCGAAGTCCACGCGCGGATATGCCAGGGTCGCGAAGATCGCGACGATGCCGCAAACGATCAGCAGCTCCACGACGCTGAAACCAGGGCGCCGAACGGCGTGGGACGCTGTCACGTGGCTGGGCGTGGCTCGACTGAACACAACCATCTGTTGGACTCTCCAGGTGTGCGATGACGGGGCTAACGCGACCTTCGACCCGTGGCCGGATCGCGCTCCAACGGCGCCAGCTGTTTCCCGGCGACCGTGTATCCAGCCTGTTCACGCTCGACCTGTGCCGCGGCCTATGTGTTTACCAGTCAAAGCGTTATGGTTCCAGGAGCTGGCCACTCCATGCGCAAATTATTGCGAACGCGCTAAAGATTGCGCAGTGTTCCCGGGCACATCGCGCGGACCGAAGCCCGACCTCATCACGCCATTGGCCGGAACCGTCACGTTGCGCGAAAAGCCGAAACGATCCATGCTATTCCGCCGCTCCGCCGTCACGCCGCTGGCCAATACTGTGTGACACGGCGGCGCCCCGCGGCGTCATTCCATAGTGAAGACTCTCATGCAGAGGTAGGACGTGGGTCTCGTCGCCACACTGCTTCCCAGTCCCCACCGACTGAATCGCGTTCGGACGGCGTTGCGGGACCATTACACGATGGTCACCTGCAACGACTGGCCGGAGCTGCTCGCCGCATGCGCGGCGCGCCCCGTCACGATCGCGCTCATCGATCTCTTTCCCGGCACACAGGTGAGCGACACCTTCGACTGGCTTCGCCAGGTGAAGCGCCGCTTTCCATCCGTCACCGTAGTGCTCTACGCCGCGCTGCCTCCCGCGCGTCCACGCGATCTGTTCGAGGCGGGGCGGTTCGGCGTCGACGGATTGATCGTCGCCGAGCAGGACGATGAGCCGCGCCGGCTTCTCACGATCATCGAGCAGGCCGAGGCGCGCGGAATCATCGAGTTGCTTCGCCCCGCGATCGCCGATGTGAAGCCGACCGTTCGCGACGCGTTGCTCGTCACCGTCACGCGCGCGCACCAGCGTCTCGCTCCCGACCTGCTCGCAAAGATCCTCGGCATTCGCCGCAAGGTGCTGTCCGACCGCCTCGTGCAGGCCGGCTTCCCGACCGCGCAGCGTCTGATCGCATGGGGACGGCTCGTCGTCGCCGCGAAGATGTTGGAGGACAACGAGCGCACCGCGGACAGCGTCGCGCTCGCGCTCGACTTTCCGTCGGGGAGCGCGTTCCGCAACACGTGCCAGCGCTACGTGCACGCGGCGCCGCATCAAATCCGCGCGCGCGGCGGTGCCGCGTACGTCATCGGCGCCCTGCTCCGCCACGTGCAGTCGGCCGACGGGAGACGTCAGACACTTCCGCGCGTGCACACACGCGCACCGAGGCTTGCCGTATGACCGATTACGTGACGGCGCTCGCGGAGGGCGACGAGGCCGAGCGGCGCGGCGATCTGTCCGGGGCGATCACGGCGTATCGGCGGCTCTCCGCGTCGGAGCTCCCGGCGCCCGCAGCGCAGGGACTGTTTCGACTGGGCCGCGTCGCGTGGCGTCAGGGCCGCCTCGACGACGCGCTCGAGCTGTACGAGCGCGCTCGCGCATCCGCGATCGAGCTCGCCGACGACGATCTTCGTGCGGCGATCGAAAACGGGGTCGGCTCCGTGTTCTGCCAGCGCGGCATCTTCACGCAGGCGCGCGCCTCGTACGCGGTCGCGTCGGAGCTCGCGGTGTCCGCGGCACTGCGCGGCCGCATCCAGATCAACCTTGGCGCCCTCGCCCTCCTGCTCGGCGACGTCGAAGAAGCGCGCGCGAGCTACGAGCGCGCCGTGGCGATTCTCGAGTCGATCGACGACGAAGAGGCGCTCACGATCGCGCTCCACAATCTGGCGCTCGCACACGCGGAGGAGCAGGACTGGGACGCGGCGGAGTCGTCGTTCGCGCGCTGTCTGGCGATCGCCGAAAAGCGCGCGGACCGGAGCGTGATCGCCGGCGTGTTGCTCAATCAGGCGGAGCTGCGCTGCGAGTCCGAGCGCTACCCCGAGGCGCTCGAGCGCAGCGAGAAATCACTCGCGCTGTTCGGCGAGCTGGAGGATGAGAATGGCCGCGCGGCGGCGCTGCGCGTGCAGGGCGAGATCTATCGCAAGATGCACCAGCTCGAGGAAGCGGAGCCCCGTCTCAAGGAGGCGATCCGCATCGCGGGACGCCTGCAACTGTTGACACTCGAGGCGGAGGCGGCGCGCGAGCTCGGGATGCTGAAGGCGGCGCGCGGAGACGTGACGAGCGCGACCAAGTGGCTGCGCCGCGCCCTCGCGCGCTTCTCGCTCATGAGCGCGGACGATCAGATCCACGCGATCGAGGAGCAGCTGCAGGCGCTCAAGCCGTGGCGGCCGAGCGGCGAGAACCAGGCGGTGAAGAAGGCGTGAGAACGAGCCGCCGGCGTCAGCCGAGCGGCGACTTCACCCGAGAGATGAACGAACGAGCCGCCGGCGTCAGCCGAGCGGCTCGTTTCCCATCAGTACGGCCATGAGCGCCTTCTGCACGTGCAGACGGTTCTCGGCCTCATCCCACACGCGGCTCTGCGGCCCATCGATCACATCGGCCGCCACCTCTTCCCCGCGGTGCGCGGGGAGACAGTGCAGGAAGATCGCGCTCTTGTTCGCGCCCGACATCAACTTCTTGTCGACCTCGTAGCCCGCGAACGCGACCTCGCGCTTGGCCTGTTCCTCCTCCTGCCCCATCGACGCCCATACGTCGGTGTTGATGACGTCCGCGCCCCGCGCCGCCTCGGCCGGATCGCGCACGACCTTCACGTTCTTGCCGCCCTCGCGCGCGAGTGTCGCAGGATCGGGGTCGTAGCCCTCGGGACACGCGATCGTGAGCTGAAAGCCGAGTCGGTACGACGCGTTGATCCAGGAGTTCGCCATGTTGTTGCCGTCGCCGATCCAGGCGATCTTCTTCCCTTCCCACGTGCCGAGGTGCTGCTTCACCGTGAGGAGATCGGCGAGGATCTGGCAGGGGTGCAGCAGATCCGTCAGCCCGTTGATCACGGGCACCGACGCGAATCGCGCGAGCTCCTCGACCTCGCTGTGGGCAAAGGTGCGGATCATGATGCCGTCAACATAGCGCGAGAGCACGCGTGCGGTGTCGGCGATCGGTTCGCCGCGGCCCAGCTGCACGTCGCGCGGCGAGAGGAAGAGCGCGTGCCCGCCGAGCTGCCACGCGCCCACCTCGAACGACACGCGCGTACGCGTGGACGACTTCATGAAGATCATCGCGAGCGACTTTCCCGCGAGCGGCTTCGCGGTGTACTCGCCCTTCCGCATCCGCTCGGCCAGATCGAGAAGAGCGATCAGCTCGGGCTTGGTGAAGTCGGGAATCGCGAGGAAATCGCGATGAGGTGCGTCGGCCATTGGTCCTCTGTGGGGGGTTGCGAGCGCGGTCAAGATAACGGCGGCGCGACGGGGCGAGCAAGGCGCGGTGGCGCCGTTAGTCGTGCTCGAGTGCCTTCCGCATTCGGCCCACGACCTCGCTCAGTATCGCGCTCGATGTTCCCATGTTCACGCGCGTGAAGCATGCGCCCTGGCGTCCGAAGTCGAGCCCGCGCATCAACGCGACCTTTCCCTTCTTGAGGAACACCTTCGCCGGATCGTCGCCCAGGCCCAGCGCGGAGCAGTCGAGCCACGCGAGATAGCCGGCCTGCGGCGGGATGTAGCGAACCGCCGGCAGATACACGCCGAGCAGCTCGGTCATGAGCATGCGGTTGCGATCGAGGTGCGCGAGCAGCGCGTCGAGGTAGTGCGCGCCCTCCTGGAAGGCCACGATGTTGGCGAGCATGCCGTGCAGTCCCACTCGCTCGGGGAGCTCGATCGGGAGCTTCTTCATCGCGCTCTGCATGGCTTGCGATCCCGCGACGAACACCGCGCACTTGAGCCCCGCGATGTTGAACGCCTTGCTCGCGGACGTGATGGTGATCGCGTCGGCGCCAAGCGGCTCGCTCACGGAGACGAACGGCACGTGCGCCGCGCCGGGAAGCACGAGCGGTCCGTGTATCTCATCCGCGAGCACCACCACGTCGTGCTGCTTCGCTAGCTTCGCGATCGCCTCGAGCTGCGCCTTCTCGAACACGCGCCCCACGGGATTGTGCGGATTGCACAGCACGTATGCCTTGGCGCCGCTGGCGAACGCCTCCTCGAGAGCGTCGAGATCGAGATCCCAGCCGCCACCCTGCACGTGCGCGAGCGGGGCATCGACCACTTCGCACCCGACCTCCTCGATCACCATCGTGAACGGCGGGTACACGGGTCGATTGATCACCACGCCATCGCCCGGTTTCGTGACGATGCGCAGGATCTCGGCGATTGCGATCATCACCTCGGGCGCGCTTCGCACGCGCGAGGGATCTACGGTCCAATCGAATCGGGCCTTCGCGAACGCGGCGAACGCCTCGGGCAGCGCAGTGGGATGCGCGTAGCCACAGTCGTCCGCATCGATCGCGCGACGCAGCCGCTGCTTGATCGGCTCGGCCAGCGGAAAATCCATCTCCGCCACCCACGCGGGGAGGACATCGGGCGGATATGTGGTCCACTTGGCGCTGGAGCGGCCGCGGAGCTTCGCGAGGGAGAGGTCGTCGAACGCGGTCACAGAATGTACCGGCGCAGATCTTCGTCTTCGACGATGGTCTTGAGCCGGTCGCGCACGAGCGTCGCGTTCACCGTGACTGCCTCCTTGCCGCGATCGGGGAGGTCGTACAGCACATCCTCGAGCAGCGTCGACATCACGGTGTGGAGGCGGCGTGCGCCGATGTTCTCCATGCGATCGTTCACACTCGCCGCGATGCGCGCGACCTCGGCGATCCCATCCTGGGTGAACACGAGCGATGCGCCCTCGGCCTCCACCAGCGCGGAGTACTGCTTCGTGAGCGCATTCTCCGGCTCGGTCATGATGCGCACGAAGTCCGCCTCGGTGAGCGAGGTGAGCTCCACGCGGATCGGGAATCGTCCCTGCAGCTCCGGAATCAGATCGCTCGGCTTCGACACGTGGAAGGCGCCTGCGGCGATGAACAGCACGTGGTCGGTCTTCACGAGCCCGTACTTCGTCTGCACGTTCGAGCCTTCGACGATCGGCAACAGATCGCGCTGCACTCCCTCGCGCGACACATCGGGGCCGCCCATCTGCGAGCGCTCGCCCGCGATCTTGTCGATCTCGTCGAGGAAGATGATCCCCATCTTCTCGACTCGTTCGACGGCGTCCGCGGTGACGTCGTCGAGATCGATCAGCTTCTCGAGCTCCTGCTCGAGGATGATGCGGCGCGCCTCGCTCACCTTAACCGTGCGCTTCTTGCGGCGCTTCGGCATCATCTCCTGCAGCATGTCCGTGAAGTTCTCCATCCCCTCCGGCGCACCCTGCGGCACCATCATGTCGAAGATCGGGCCCTTGCCGCCCGTCACCTCGACCTCGACCTCGCGATCCTCGAGCTTTCCATCCAGGAGAAGCTGCTTGAGCTTCTCGCGCGTCCGGCGATAGCGCTCGGCGCCCACTTCGTCCGCGGGCTCGCGCGACGTCTCGCCACTCGGATTCACGACGAACAGGGCGGGCCCGGTTTGCGTGGGCGCGCCCGCGTGCGCCGCCGGCGCATTCGCATCTGCGCCATCGCCACTCGGCTTCGGTAGCAGCAGATCGAGCAGCCGATCGTCGACCTTCTCGTACGCGAGATCCTCGACGTCCGCCTCGCGCTCGTTGCGCACCATGTCGATCGCGCTCTCGACGAGGTCGCGCACCATCGATTCCACATCGCGCCCGACGTAGCCGACCTCGGTGAACTTGGATGCCTCGACCTTGATGAACGGCGCGGCCGCGAGCTTCGCGAGGCGACGCGCGATCTCCGTCTTGCCCACGCCGGTCGGGCCGATGAGAATGATGTTGTTGGGCGAGATCTCGTCGCGGATCCCGTCCGGCGCCTGCTGCCGGCGCCAGCGATTGCGGAGCGCGATTGCAACGGCCTTCTTCGCGTTCCCCTGTCCGACGATGTAGCGGTCGAGCTCACCCACGATCTGTCGCGGGGTGAGATCTGCCAGCCGTGCTACTGCCTGCTGCGTGCGATTCGATGGCATGATCGGGTGCGGCGTGCGGGTGCAGCCTGGCGCCTCGCGCCGGCGCGTCCGTTCCCGCCGCTATAACTCCAGAATTGTGATGTTCCTGTTCGTGTAGATGCAGATGTCGCCCGCTATCTCGAGCGACTGCTGCACGATCTCCCGCGCACTCAGCTGCGAATGCAGGAGGAGCGCGCGCGCGGCCGAGAGTGCGTACGAGCCGCCCGAGCCGATGGCGAGAATGCCATCGTCCGGCTCGATGATGTCGCCGGTGCCGGAGATGATGAGCCCGTGGCTCTTGTCGCAGACCACGAGCAGCGCCTCGAGACGCCGCAGCACGCGATCGCTGCGCCAGTCCTTCGCGAGCTCCACGGCCGCTCGCGGAAGATTCTCCGGATAGCGCTCGAGCTTTTCCTCGAACTTCTCGAACAGCGTGAATGCGTCGGCTGCTGCGCCCGCGAATCCCGCGAGCACCTTGCCGCCCTTCAACGCGCGAACCTTCTGCGCGTTCGACTTCATGACGGTCTCGCCGACGCTGACCTGCCCGTCGCCGCCAACGGCAACCTTGCCATCGCGCCGCACGCCGAGAACGGTGGTAGCGTAGATAGTTGGAAATACGTGAGCCATGCCGAAAGATACCACGACCACCAAGGGGCGAACGCTACTTTCGCTGCCCTCGTTTGGTGGGCGCGGTGCGGTCCGACTCCCTGCGCTTCTCCGTGCGGCCGAGCACGGGCCCGAAGAGCGAGCCGCGGATGTAGCGGAAATTCAGCCCGACGCCGATCACCACCAGCACGACCGCGACCGCGATCGCCAGCGTCGTGAATCGCCACTCGTCGCGGCCGACGAGAACGGCCGCGACACACAGAATGCCGCCGCCGAGGACGATCTGCCCAACCCTGCTTCGCTCCGGCCGCTCCCTGCTTCTTCGTTCGGCGGGCAGCGAATGATCGTCCGCCACGATCGCGTCCGCGATCATCGCGGCGGCGATGAGGAAGAGGAGGAGGCCGAGTACGATGGGTATGGTTTCAGCACGCATGAGTTGCTTCGATGCAAGGACGATTCCGAAGATGCGCGGGCCGTCGAGGAGAGCTGCCCCCGATCGTGCAAATCGTGCTCACGCGCGAGGATGGGATTTTGCGTAGACTTGCTTCAGGCGCTCGACGCTCGTGTGCGTGTAGATCTGCGTCGTCGCGATCGAGGCGTGTCCGAGGAGCTCCTGGACGGCGCGGAGATCGGCGCCGGCATCCAGAAGGTGCGTGGCGAAGGTGTGGCGCAGCGAGTGCACCGAGAGGCCAGCGTCCTCGTCGATCTGCTTGAGGAACTTGCCGACCACGAGCTGCACGGCGCGCACGCCTATTCGAGAGCCGGTGCGCGAGAGAAAGAACGCGGTGCGATCGACCTTGCCGCCGAGCATCCGCGTGAGCTCATCGCGCTTCGCCTCGTAGTTGCGGAGCGCGAGCTGCGCGTGATCGCCGATCGGGACTATCCGCTCCTTGCGCCCCTTGCCGCGCACCTTGAGCTGCTGCGACACGAGATCGAGCATGTCGCGATTGACGCCCGCAAGCTCGGAGAGGCGCAGTCCCGTGGAATAGAAAAGCTCGAGGATGGCGAGATTGCGCACATCCGTGAATCGTCCCTCCCACGCGCGCGCCTCGGCCATCTGAAACAGCAGATCGATCTGCGCGCGGTCCAGATACGCGGGGAGATACTTGTCACGCTTGGGAGACTGCATCGTGCGCGCGGGATTTGCCTCGACGATCTCGTTTCGATGCAGGAACTTGTAGAACGATCGCACCGCCGAGAGCGTGCGCCCGACGGTGCGCTTGCCGAGCCCGCGGCGCGTGAGGTGGCCCATGAAGCCGCGGATCGCGAGTCTGTCCACGCCGCCCCACGTCCAACCCTCTGTACCATAGTAGGAGCCCAGGAACTCGACAAAGGCATCGAGATCGCGGCGGTACGCGATCAGCGTGTTCGGCGAATCGTTCTGCTCCTTCTCCAGGTGAAGAAGGAACTCGTTCACGTCGCTGGTCACGTCATCGCTCGCGCGCGCGGCAACGCTCATGTCGCGACCGCATTCGGAAGCGCGCCTTCGAGCGCGTGCTCGCGCATCCAGCTCTCGATGTCGGCGAGCGCGCGCGCGGCGAAGAGCTCGCGCTTGCGGCGCTTGTCGCGCTCGGGCCTGGGGAGGTCGTCGAGCAGGCCGAAGTTGGCGTTCATCGGCTGGAAGTGGGCGGGGTCCGCCTCCCGCAGATATCGATAGAGCGCGCCGATCATCGTGCTCCCCGGCGGAATCACCGGCTCCGCGCCACCGAGCGCCCGCGAGAGATTGATCCCCGCGAGCAGCCCCGTCGCGCTGCTCTCCGTGTAGCCCTCGACACCGGTGATCTGCCCGGCGAGGAAGACCTGCGCGTCGTCGCGCAGCGTGAGCGCCGCCGTGAGTGACGCGGGCGAGTTGATGTACGAGTTGCGATGGATGCTTCCGTGCCGCAGGAACTCGGCGTTGGCGAGCCCCGGAATCGAGCGGAAGACACGCTCCTGATCGCCAATCCGCAGGCGCGTCTGAAAGCCGACGAGATTCCACATGCGCCCCGCGCGATCCTCCTGTCGCAGCTGCACCACCGCGTACGCGTCGCGACCCGTGCGCGGATCGCAAAGACCCACGGGCTTGAGTGGGCCGAAGCGCAGCGTCTCGCGACCGCGCGCCGCCATCTCTTCCACCGGGAGACATCCCTCGAAGTACGGCGCCTCGTCGAACTCGTGCCCCTGATACTTGTCGCCCGCCAGCAGCGCGTCGATGAACGACTCGTACTGCTCGCGCGACATCGGGCAGTTGAGATACGCGCCCTCTGCGCGCTCTGCATCGGTCTCGCCCTTGCCATAGCGCGACGCCTTGAACACAACATCGTGATCGATCGAGTCGAAGGCGACCACGGGGGCGATCGCATCGTAGAACGACAGCGCGTCGACGCCGAGACGCTGGCGGAGCGCGGTTGCGAGCGCGTCTGAGGTGAGCGGCCCGGTCGCGATCACGGATGGCGAGGGAACGGTCGTGACCTCGCCGCGCAAGATCGCGATGCGCGGATGCGCCTCGAGCCTGCTCTGCACCGCGTTGGCGAACAGCACGCGATCGACCGCGAGCGCGGTGCCGCCGGGCACGCGTGCCTCATCCGCTGCCCACAGGATCAGCGAACCCAGAGCGCGCATCTCCGCCTTGAGCAGGCCGTGCGCATTGGATGTGTCGGTGCTCTTGAACGTGTTGCTGCACACGAGCTCCGCGAGCGACTCGGTCTTGTGCGCCGCGGTGGTCACCACGGGACGCATCTCGTGCACCACCACGTCGTGCCCGCGCTCGGCGAGCTGCCACGCCGCCTCGGACCCCGCGAGCCCGCCGCCGACCACAGTTACACGCTTCATGTGTGTCGCGCGAATGTAACGCGGCTCATGCCCGCCACGCGAGTGCAGCCCGCGTGCGGATCATCGCGCGCGGCTCAGCTCGCAGCGACGGCCGGCTCGAGCTCGGGAGCCGCGACCTCCCATTCATTTCCGCACTTCAGGCACTTGCGGTACTCGCCGCGCGCCTTCGTGGACTTCATCTCCGCGCCCATGAAGTGGCAGTCGGGACACTCCTCGAGCACGGGCTTGTTCCACGCGATGAAGTCGCAGTTCGGATGATTCGCGCAGCCGTAGAACGCGCGGCCGCCGCGCTTGGAGCGAAGCTGGATGATGTCGCCACCATCCTTGGGGCACTTGATGCCCGTTGGGAGCGCGCGCGTTCCGCGGCACTTCGGGAATCCGCTGCAGCCCAGGAACTCGCCCGAGCGACCCTGGCGGATCACCATGAACTTGCCGCACTCGTGACACACCTCGGTGGTCATCACGGCCGGCTTGCGATCGCGGCCGAGCGGGCGCGTGAACGTGCACTCGGGACGATTCTCGCACGCGAGGTACGGTCCGAAGATGCCACCCTTCGCCACGAGCTTGCCGCCGTCCTTGGGACAACGCTCCGTCTCGAGCACCGACAGATCGTGCGCCTGCGCAATGAGGTCCTCGACGTTCGCGGCATTCAGCGAGACGGAGAACGGTGCCCAGAATTCATCGAGCACGCGCTGCCATCCGAGGCTTCCCGCCTCGACCTTGTCGAGCTCTTCCTCCATCCCCGACGTGAACTCCACGTTGAAGATGTCGGGGAACTGCATCACCATGATCTTCTCCACGGTTTCACCGAGCGGCGTGGGAGTGAAGCGACGCTGCTCGAGGAGCACGTAGTGACGGTCGGCGAGCACCGAGATGATGGACGCATAGGTAGAAGGTCTGCCGATGCCGAGCCGCTCGAGCTCCTTGACGAGACTCGCCTCGCTGAATCGCGCGGGCGGCTCCGTGAAGTGCTGCTTCGGCACGATCTCCTTCACCGGGATGTGCTCGTTGAGCGCGACCTCGGGAAGCGCCTGCTCATCCTCGAGCGCGCGGCCCTCGCCCTCCTCGTGCGCCTCGCGATACAGCGTGAGGAATCCCTCGAACTTCACGATGCTGCCCGTGGAGCGGAACAGATACTGGCGCGGCTCACTCGCGGTCTTCCGACCCTCGTTTCCGTCGATGAGAAAATCGACCGTGGTCGTGTCGAAGATCGCGGGCGCCATTTGCGATGCCATGAAGCGCTTCCAGATCAGCTCATAGAGCTTGAACTGTTCGGGCGTCAGATACTTCTTGACGTGCTCCGGGCGACGGGTGGGATCGGTGGGACGAACGGCCTCGTGGGCGTCCTGCGTGTTCGCCTGACCGGCCTTGCCGTAGAGCTGCGGTCCCTTCGCGAGAAATTGCTCGCCGAAGAGCGACGCCAGATACGCCCGCGCCTGCTGCGCGGCAACCTCGGAGATGCGCGTGGAATCGGTGCGCATGTACGTGATGAGTCCCACCGCGCCCTCGGCGCCGAGCTCCACGCCCTCGTACAACCCCTGCGCGACTCGCATGGTCTTCTTGCTGCCGAAGCTCAGCTTCTTCGCGCCTTCCTGCTGCAGCGTGCTCGTGGTGAACGGCGCCTGCGGATTCTTCCGGCGCTCGCGACGGCGCAGATCCGTGACCTGGAACGTCTCGCGCGACTTGACCGCGTTGACGACGTCCATCGTCTGGCGCTCGTTCGACAGCTCCGTCTTCTTGCCGTTCACCTGATGCAGGCGAGCGGTGAAGCGCTGTCCGTCCTTCTCGAGCAATGCCTCGACCGACCAGTACTCCACAGGCTTGAACGCGCGAATCTCGCGCTCGCGCTCGACTATCAGGCGCAGCGCGACCGTTTGCACGCGGCCGGCCGACAGTCCCTTGCGTACGGTCTTCCAGAGCAGCGGGCTCGCCTTGTAGCCGACCAGACGGTCGAGCACCCGGCGCGCCTGCTGTGCGTGCACCTTCTTCTCGTCGATCACACCAGCGTTCGCGATCGCCTGATGCACCGCGTCGCTCGTGATCTCGTGAAAGAGCACGCGCTCCGGTGTGGGCGATCCCTTCTGCTTGATGGTTTCAGCGACGTGCCACGCGATCGCCTCGCCCTCGCGATCAGGGTCCGTCGCGATGTACACGTGCGACGCGACCTTCGCCGCACCGCGCAGCTCGGCGAGCGTCTTCTCCTTGCCGGGCACCGGAACGTACTTGGGTGCGAAGCCGTGCTCGATGTCAATTCCGAGTCCCTTTTCGGGAAGATCGCGGACGTGCCCGACGGTCGCGCGAACACGATAGTCGTTGCCGAGATATTTCCCGATGGTCTTCGCCTTCGCGGGCGACTCGACGATGACCAGCGACTTGCCCGCCATTCCCGGAACGTCGAGCTCGGGAATGTCATTGCGCGACGACCGCTTCGCGGGCGCGCGCTTCCGCGCGGATGGCGCTGCGCTCGTGGCGCCCAACGCCTTCCTCGTACGCGGAGGCTTCGCGAGCAACGCGACGGGCGAGTCGTTCGCGACCGGCGCTTTCGCTCCGTTCGCCGCCCTCGCCTTCGCTGGCTTTGCGCGCTTCGCCGCGGCGGTTGTCTTTCCTTTCTTACGTGTAGCCATTTATCAGTGCACCGTCACATTGTCGCCGTTGAGGCCATCATCGAGATAGCCAACGCCTTCCATGAGTGCTCGTATGTCGTCGATCGCGATGCGCCCGTCGATCTGCTGAAGGGCTCGCTCGATGAGCTGCTCGAGCTCGGTTGCGGAGAGCAGACCCGACCCGCTGAGCGCAATCAGATGCCCCCAGGCGTCCGGTGCGAACCGTCCCCGCTCGTGCGGTCCAAGCACTCTGAATGTCATTTTCTCTCCCGAGGGCGCGGTCGCCCACTATCAACGATTGCCGCGCACCATCGCCACATAATCACCGCGAATCGCATCCAATCGCGGAATATATTAAAAACAAAGGACTTACCGCATTCGTTCCAGCGCCACGTTGGCAAGCTAGCCTGGCTGTCAAGGCTCGGCAAGCCGCGCTATCGCGGCTATAAGTTGTTGCGACTTAACGAGTTCCACGTCGATCACGTGATCCGCTTCCAGATAACCTGCTTCGCGCTCCGCCAGTAGCTTTCGTAGCGTTTCCAGCGGGTCGGGAGTCTGCAGAAGCGGTCGAATGCGGCGTCCCCGCAAAATTCGCCCGATCGCTACTTCGGCCCTTACTCTAAGGTAGATCATACGCGCGGGGGGACGTAAAAGTGCCGCCGCGCCAGGAATAGTAGTCCAGCCCCCGCCGGGCGCGAGGACCATCCCTCCCGATTGAGCGAGCTCTTTCGTGAGCGCCAGCTCGAGTGCCCGAAACCCCGGCTCGCCCACCTCAGTGAAGATCTGTGCAACGGATTTTCCCTGGCGTCGCTCGATCTCGGAATCGAAATCGAGGAATGGACGGCCGAGCCTGCGCGCGACCCTGCGCCCCACCGTGGATTTCCCCGATCCGGGAAGTCCCACGAGAATCAGGTGGGGGCTACTCGGCCCGCTCGTGGATCCGTCCGGAGATGTGCGCGACGTACGCGTCGTGATTTCGCTTCGTTTCGGCGACGGAGTCGCCGCCGAATTTCTCGAGCATTGCCTGTGCGACGATGAAGCAGACCATCGCCTCACAGATGACTCCGAGGGCAGGCACCGCGGTCACATCGCTCCGTTCCGCCGTCGCCGCCGCGGGAGTGGATGTCGCGAAATCGACGGTGCCGAGCGGGCGCATCAGGGTGGAGATCGGCTTCATCCCCACGCGCACGACCAGTTGCTCGCCGGTGGTGATTCCGCCCTCGAGACCGCCCGCGCGATTCGTGCGCCGCTTCACGTTCCCCGTACGCGCGCTGTTCGCGTGCAGCTCGATCTCGTCGTGAACCTCGGAGCCCGGGCGACGCGACGACTCGAAGCCGATGCCGATCTCGACGCCCTTCACCGCAGGAATCGACATGAGTGCCGCTCCAAGGCGGCCATCGAGCTTGCGATCCCACGAGACGTGCGAGCCGAGTCCGACGGGTACGCCGGTACAAATGACCTCGACGATTCCGCCGAGCGTATTCCCTTCCCTCTTCGCCGCGTCGATCCGCTCGATCATGCGTGCCTCCGCGACCGCGTCGAGCGTGCGAAGCGGCGAGCCATCGACGGCAGCATTGAGATCTTCGGGGAGAACATCGGGACGCGCGGCGTCGATGCCACCGAGATGAATCACGTGGCTGCCCGCGGTAATGTCGAAGCCACGGAGAAACTTTCGGCAGATCGCGCCGGCGGCGACGCGCGCCGTGGTCTCGCGCGCTGAGGCGCGCTCGAGGATGTCGCGCGCGTCATCGCGATCGTACTTGAACACGCCGGAAAGATCGGCGTGGCCGGGGCGCGGCCGAGTGACGTTGCGCTTGCGGGGCGCGGGATCTCCGTCGCGCGGCGCCGAGTCCATGATCTCCTGCCAGCTCTTCCAGTCGCGGTTCGGAATGAGCATCGCGATCGGTGAGCCGAGCGTCTCGCCGGCGCGCACGCCGGAGAGGAACTGCACTGCGTCCTGCTCGATCTGCATGCGTCGTCCACGGCCGTAGCCCTGCTGCCGCCGCGCGAGGTCGACGTCGACATCGGCGGTGAGGAGCGCGAGGCCGGCCGGCATCCCCTCGAGAATCGAGACGAGTGCCGGGCCGTGTGATTCACCAGCCGTGGTGAAGCGAAGCATGTGGAGAGCTCGAGGAGGCGACGATGGTGCCGATGGTGATGGATAAAGTACGACCGCCCGTCGCAGATCGCGACGGGCGGCCGGAAAAGCTTGCTACGAGCGGAAGACTACGCGCAGGATGCCAGCTGTGCCGCGGTTACCCGGAGAATCACGACACCATGCGCCGTTGCACCGACGATCACGATATTGCCACCGCCCGTGGGCGCGGACTTGATTGGCCCGATCACCGGATCGCGAGTCGGAACGACCAGGCACCGTGCATAGAAGTTCGTGTTGTAGACCTCGACCTGCGGCTGGTTCGACGCCGCGAAGAAGAGGTGCGTGCCGCTGGTCGGGCCAGGCGCCGGGATGCCGGCGTTCTGCGGGTGGAAGTCGATTCCCGCGTTGCCCGACGACGTCTGCAGCATGCCCTGGAGACGGAGCGAGTTGTCGAACAGATAGGTGGAGTCCGCGCGCACACCCGCGAGCTCACCATCAAAGTTGATCGCCACACCGGTGACCGGAGTCGAGGTGTTCGCGATGAAGTCGGTGACGAGGAACGAGCCCGAGACGCCGTCATCGATCACGGGAATCGGGAGTGCGTGGGTGACGCCGAACTTGTCGACGAAGGACGACACGAAGCCCGCGGTGACATCGTACAGGATCGCGCGGCTGTTCGGCTGCGTGCCGGTTCCTCCTGCCGCACCGCCCTCGCCGAGCACCGCGCGGCGGAAGTTGCCCGAGTTGCGCGCGAAGGTGGTATCACGGAAGCCGAGTGCCGGCACCCGCACGACGATGGAGTAGTAGGACGTGTCGGCGGGCGAATCGATGAACTGTTGGCGGAAGGGAACGATCGCGCCGCTCGTGCCGAGACCCTGCGCGGCGAAGCGCTGGATCTGCAGCGTGTCCTTGGTGTCGGCGGACTGGCCCATCGCCTGCTCGAAGAAGAAGTGCGACTGGTGCGTCTGCAGATTCTCCCAGCGCACGGTTCCGTCGTTCACGAACGGAGTCGACTGGCCGGCGGTAGGCGTGGTGGTGTAGACGAGCACCACGTTGCCGCACGGCGTACCAGGCGTGATCGCGCCCTGGCAGGTGGCTGCCAGGTACTGGGGACGATCGGAGAAGACGTAGTCCGTGATGGTCTCCACCAGCACGCCATTCTTGCCGTTGGTAGATGTGACCGTTTGTGCGAGCAGCACCGGCAGCGGATAGCGGAACACTTCCCGCTGCGTGTTCGTGTTGACGTAGCTGATCAGCGTACCACCGGAGTTCGCCACGAGCAGCGTGTCGCCCATGGTTCCGTCGCGATCGCGAGGCCACGCCGCGAGACCCCACGGACGCGAGCCTACCTGAATCGGCGTGTGGAACGTCGAGTCGCTGAGATTGAAGACGTCGAGCTCGTTCCGCGTGATGTTGCTGAGATAGATGCTGTTGGTGGGCGGGTGATAGAGCGCATCCGCGACGAGTCCACCGGCCGCGAGCGGCGTGGTGAGCCCCGCAACGACGACCACCGTATCCGTGCGAATCACGCCTGCGGTGCCCACTGGCTTGCGGGCGTAGTCACGAGTGTTTGCGTTCCGTGCGAACGCCTGCACCTGCAGCGACGTCGGGAACGTCGTGACCGGAAGATTCATCCTGAAGGTGTGCGTGACCGAGCTGGTGTTCGCCGGAATCGCCACCGAGTCTGCAGAGAAGAACGGAGTGCCACTGGGGAGATTTCGTACTTCGTATCCAACCCAGGTGACGCCCGAGCGATCGCGCGCTTCGACGTGGATCGTGTCACGCGCCTCGATGCGCGAGGCGATCTGGAAGTCGACCACGGGAATCGTGTTGGTCGGCACGACGTTGGTGACGAACAGGGACACCGGGCTGCCGAGCGTCTGGCGGCCGAGCGAATCGATCATGAACGGCGTGATCGTGAGCGTACCGGTGCTCGCACCGACGAGGCTGAGCGCCGTGTCGAGCGCGATCGAGTCCAGCAGCGGGCTCGAATAGATCACCGAGTCGCGGAAGGGAGTCGCGAACACACCCGACGCGATGTAGCCGAGCGATTTGACCTTCGCGGGGGCCTTGCCGCTCACGGCAATCGCCAGCGAGAAGCCGACGACGGCGGTATCGGTGGAGTGCGGATTCGTGAGCACGACTGCCGCTGCACCGCCGGCGCCCGTATGGAGCACGAGCGTGTCCGGGCGGGCGGCATTGTGCGCGCCGTCCATGGCCGTTGCTACGATCGTGATCGTGGTACCGGTCGGAACGCTTGGCGGAATGTGAATCGTGGACGGAATGTCGACCGATGTGACTGCACTCGTGAACGTCGTGTCGAAGCCACCGGAGACGCCTGCGGCAGAGACTCGCGTGTGCACGGTGAGCAGGCCGAGATTGTCCGACGCGTGCGTCGTGATCGCGATGGTCGAATCGGTGGTCGAGGTCTCGTTGACCACGACTGTCGGCCGGCCCGTGTCGCAGGTGGCGCAGGTGGATCCGCTTCCCTCACCGCATGCGCCGACAACGGCGACGACGGCCAGACCAAAGGCGGCCGCCGCGAGGCGGCGCGCTGGAGAGAGCGCGAGTCGTGCGGAGATGGGATTCATATGATCGGGTCTCAGCGGATTAACGGTCGCTGCCAGGAGCGCCGAGCTTCTCGCCTTCATCGACGATGTGCGGCGTAACCAGAATCAGGAGGTCGTTCTTGTCTTCTTCCGTGCGCGTCTCACCGAACAGCTTGCCGATGAGCGGCAGGTCGACGAGGAGCGGGATGCCGACCTTCGACTGCGTCACCGACGTGACGGTGAGCCCGCCGATTACGGCCGTCTCGCCGTCGCCAACCAGGAGCTCGTTGTCGGCGCGCTGCTTGAGGAAGGTGTATCCGAGGTCGGACGCTGCCGGCTGGAGCTGCGAGCGCTCGGCGTGGAGCGTCATGAGGATCTTGCGGTTGTTCGTGATGTGCGGCGTGACCGTGAGGATGATACCGGTCTCCTTGAACGACACCGTTGCGCGTGGCGCCTGAGCCGTGGTTCCACCCTGGTTGAGCGATCCGATATCGATGATTCGAATCGGAGTCTCTTCGCCCGACAGAATCTCGGCCTTGCGATTGTCGAGCGTCACGATGCTCGGCTCCGCCTGAACGTCGGCGAGCCTGACTTCCTGCAAGGCGTCGAGGAACGACGTCAGGTTGAACTTGCCCAGTGCGGTGGAGAAGATCAGCGAGAGCGCCGGGTTGACGACGCGTGCATTGGCGTTGGATACCGCGGCG
>DATGDQ010000085.1:0-5250 GCA_035310785.1 Gemmatimonadaceae bacterium
ATTCCACTCACGAGGGCGTCGAAGTCTCTCGCTTCACGTCCGGGGGCGACCGACAGGTTGGGCGAGTGCTGCGCCTGAGCGAAAACGGCCGAGGGCGCGGCCGCACAGCCGTGCGAGCGAATGGCTCGGCCGTGCTTCACATAGGCATCCCCGAGCCAGCGCGCACTCTCGCGCGTGGTCTGGAAGTCGTTGAGCACTCCATCCTTGACCAGCGTGAACGCATCGGGTGCGACGCCCTCGTCATCCCACTTGACAGTGGCGACCGCGCCGGGCTCGCTGCGCTCGGCCGTCAGGGTCAACGTCGATGCGCCGGCCTGGTAGCTCCCGAGCATCCCGGCTGGGTCGTTCAGATAGCTCGTGCCGCCGGCGTTGGCTTCGTAGCCGAGAGCGCGATCGAGCTCGGTGGCGCGGCCGAGAGTCGCATCGATGATAGCGGCAACGGTGAACGGATCGAAGGCGGTCTCGTATCGGCCGACCTCCACCGGCTTCACCGGCATCAGCAGATCCTCCTTGAGCTCCTCGAGCGCACGGTCGATTTCCTCGTACACCGTGTGGTCGCGGACGCGCGGGATTCGCGCGGCCGTGAACAGCTCCCAACCCATCCCGGCCGCCGAGAGGCAATCGAGCCCACTGCCGCCTCGCTGCCCGTGCTCGAGTGTCAGAATGAAGTTGAAGCCGCCGCTCGTGCGATAGCTCCGCTGTGTGCAGTAGCTCCCGGCCGTCGAGGCGAACGCCTTCTCCTGCACGATGGCGGCGCAGGCCGACTGACCGAGCTGTGTTCGAGGCGTCCTGTTCAGGTACACCCCCATGCTCGTGAGAAAATCGATCACCTCGAAGGGAGAAATTTGGAAGGGATCGATGGCGACGGGCATCTCCCAGTGGCCGTCGGCAATCACCGGTGTGGGCGCGAGGTCCACCGTGCGCGCCTTTCCGAGCGCGTTCGTCTTCGCCTGGTGCACCGCTTCCCGCGCCAGGCGGGCCATCTCGTCCGGCGTCCACACCGGACTCGATGCGAAGCCCCAATAGCCGCTCACCAGCGCGCGTACCCCCACGAGCATGCTCTCGGAGTCGTTCACGCCGAGCTGGCTGTCGAACCCGCGTATGCGCTCGTGGGTGAGCCGGACGTCGGCGTAGCTCGCACCCGCGCCGCGCGCGGCGTCGAGCGCGCGCGCGGTGAGAGCCTTCAGAGTCGGGTCTTCGACGGGTGGAAGCGGCTCGAGCTTCAGTCCGAGCTGCGCGAGGAGTGGTCGCGGGAGGGCAGATACCGCTGCAGCCGCTGCGCCGATCTTGAGCCCCGAGTGGAGGAGAGTGCGTCGTGTGATCGACATTATTTCACGGAGATGAATGAGCGGTTCGGAAGCACCACGAGCGGGCGCTCCCGATCAGCGGACGATGATCGTTCCATGCGTGTCGAAGGTCGTGCTGTGGTAGTTGTAGCTCCCGGGCACCGGGAACGCGCGCGCCACGAACGCGCCGCCGTTGTCGGGCAGTGCGCGAAACGGTGGAATGTCCCCGCCCCCACTAGGCGCCAGGAATGACTCGGCCACGTCGGCGGGATCATCGAACACGACGTCGATGTCTTGAGTCGTCGATTGGGTGACGAAGAGCACCGTTCCGCCCGCACTTATCTCGATCGTCCCCGGCGCCCACTGCAGCGTTGGCGTCGTGCTTCCGGCCGGCGTGTTCGGATTCGCCGACACGAGACCGATGAGAGGAGGGGTGATCGTGAGCACGAGCGAGTCGCTCATGGTCACGCCGTAGGCCGTGGTGTTGGCGCGGATCTTCACGGTCCCCGGGCGCACGCCGGTGACGACGCCGGTGGCGGGATCGACCGTCGCAACGGTCGGATCGGCCGTCGAGAAGAAGACGGGGAGACCATCGATCGGAGTTCCGCCCGCATCCGCCGCCTGCGGCAGGATCGGCTTGAGACCGAACAAGCCGAATCCATCGAGCGCCGCCGTCTTGGCGCTGTCACCCGGGAGCGGCTGGATCGAAAAGCTCGCAAGCACGGGCGGCGGCGCGACGTCGTTCACGTTCACGTACGCCGTGTCCTTGTGAGTCAGATTTCCGTCCGTGAGCGAGGCGATCACCTGCACACCGGTCGCGGGTGCCTTCGCCGTGAGCATGCCGTCAGGCGTGATCGACACGCTCCCGGTGTCGCTCAGGCTGAACATCGCGTGCCCCGCGCCGTCCAGCGGGGCGCCCTGCGCATTGAGTGCCGACGCGGTCAGCTGAATCGCGTTGGAGGGCGCGGTCATCGAGAGCGCGATCGCGTGATGATCGAGCACGAGTGACGCGAACAACCGTCCACTCCCGGTAGGCCGCGGGATGGTGACGTAGTCGGTGCCGCACCCGAGCGCGAACATCGCGATGCCTGTCGCGCCAAGAAATGCCGCACCGGCACGTGCACGTCGCGCGCGTGCGGAACATGGAGATGTCATCACGACTCGCTCCTCACGGATCACGATTCAGACAGCCGGTGAAGAGGGGATTCAGGTGCTCCGCCGGTGGGATCGGCGCTGTCACGTCGCTGCCGTACGCGGCGAGTCCCCCCTGATAGAATCCCCTCGGATACACGTCGTCCTGACGCCGATGGTACTGGCGCAGCAGCCGCCGCAGATCGCCTTCACGATGCCCGGTGATGAAGAGCCAGAATGCGCGCTCGGCGAAAAGCATGTCGACGCGCGCATCCGCGGATTGCGGATCCGCGAGCGGCGCGAGCCCGGCTACCCCACCGGCGCCCGCGTGCCAGAGCGTGTCCGTCGCGCCCGGGTTCTGCGCGTCCGGCTGTGTGTCGAACGTGCCATCGGTGCGCAGCCTGTTCAGCGTGGTGAGCCAGCTCGCGTCGTTCGCCTGGAGCGCGGCCTCCGCCTCGATGAGGCGCGCCTCGACGCCGCTGGCGAGAACGAATGGAGTCACTCCGACGTAGGCATCCGGCGTGAAGATCGCCTGCCCGGAATGACTCGTTCCCGTTTGATGCGACAGCGTGCGCGGGTCGTTGCTCGTGAGATACGCCAAGCCGTTCTGTCCCTCGACGTTCGCGACGGTGACGTGCGCGAGCAATGGCGCGACGCCATCGATCTGCAGCACACTCCCCTGCCAATGGATGAGGTGCTCGAAGCGAAAGTCGTCGGGGACGTTCGCGACGGCCTGCGCCGCATTCGCGAATTGTCCGAGGGCCAGGAGTGCGCGCCCGGTGCCCACGGCAGCCAGATTCACGATCGCCGCGCTGTCCGCGCCGAGCGTGCGCGCGGTATCGAGGAGTGCGATCGCGTGTTGGTACACGTCGGCGGTGGGGCTTCCCGCCTTGTACGTGAAGTCGCCTTCGAAGTCGAGAGTGCTCAGCGGAATCCCGGAGCAGAAGAGATCGGCCAACTCGATCTCGTCGAACGCGGTATAGGCGTAGAGCTCACCGCGGAGAGCTGCCGGCTTGTTGGGCGCGTACTTGGCGAGGGCTCCGATCGCCTCGGCGTCCGAGCCGCGGCCGTGCTGCAGGGCGCCGTAGATTCGGCTCACCGAATCGTTGGCGGGGTTGTTCCCGGACAGGGTCGCGAGCTCCGGAAGGATCCGCTCGTCGAACGGATCACCCACCACTCCCGACGGCGGAGTCTCGGCGACGTGCAGCTCATCGGTGAAGGTGCCGCTCGCACGCGCGAACTGCACGAACGCATCCCACGCATCCGCGACCGCAGTGCCGTATCGCGAGACGGCGCCCGCTTCGTTGTTGAACGTGCTCGGATCCTGTGTCCCGGCCGGCAACGGCGGATTGAGCAGATCGCGGCACGCCGCGAGCGTCACGACGAGTGCGAGAACTGCCGCGCCGACGTTCCGCCGGCGTCCACTCGTCCGCGATTCCGAGTCTCGTGCTTCGGTGATCTTCACAGTGGTCTCCGATCGCTCAGTTGCTGAGACGGATGCTGAGCGAGAAGGTGCGCGGTTGTGGCAGCACGCCGGTGTCCAGATTCCCGTCGCCCACGAACGCGTTGACGTTGGGATCGAGCCCGTGGTAGTTCGTGCGCAAGGCGAGGTTCGAGCCCAGGAGAGCCAGCGACATCGCGCGGGCGCGAAACGCCTCCGCGATGCGGCTGGGCATCGCCACGCTCACCGCGAACGAATTGAAGCGGAGCGTATTCACGGTCTGGATCAGGCCATAGGGCGTCAGATTCGCCGCCGCGACGGCGGCCTGCGTGGCCAGCGATGCGTGCGGATCGTTGGCGGCCTGCAGCAGCGCCTGTGCGCCACCCTGGTTGAACTGCGTCGCACCGTCCTGATACGTGAAGCCCGCGTTGAGCGTGACTCGCCCGTGGAACAGTCCCACGGTCGTGGCCAGCGACGCGTTGTACTTGGGTTGCGGCTGCCCGAGGAACGTGGCGGAGTCGCCGAGCAGCACCTCGGTGGAGTCGATGATCGAATCCGAGTTGCGATCCACCCATCCGACCACCGGCCGTGCCCACTGCCCGAAGAGGGGATAGCCGGGCACGATACGCCGTCCGTCGCCGAGATCGATGGGCAACTGTCCGGCGGCCAGTCGTACGAGCTTGTTCGCGTTCGTGCTGAAGGTGACGTTCACACGCCACGTCACCGTCGGCGAGCGAAACGGCTCGAATCCAAGACCGACTTCCGCTCCGCGATCGCTCACCTCGCCAATGTTGACGAATCGGGTCCCTCCGCCATTCACCGACGGCGCGACCGGGATGCTCACGATCTCGTCCTTCACGAGCTTCGAGTAGCCGCTGTACGTGAGCGTGATGCGGCTGTCGAAGATGTCGGCATCGAAGCCGCCTTCGAAATCCGTCGCTCGTTCCGGTCGGAGCTGCGTGTTCCCGAGCGACGTCAGAATCAGCCCGTTGAGCACCGAGTCACCCGTGATGTGAATCTGCGTGCCCGGCGCGTACAGGCGGAGCCGATCGGTGAGCCCCGGCTGCACGCCCGCATGTCCGTAGGCGACCCGCAGCCGCAGCGTGTTGAAGGTCTTCTTGAAGGGAAAGAAGCTCTCGTCGGAGGCCAGCCACGACGCGCCCATCTTGGGGAAGCCACTGAACGTCGCGCGCCGACCAGAGGTGCTCCCGCCGTCGATGCGGAACCCGGGCGTGAGAAGGAGCCGCGGCGTGATCGCCAGCGTGGGCGAGATCCGCCAGCCGAGCGTGGTCGTGTGCGTGGTGGATTGCCCCGCGTTGCCGAGCACCGACGGATTGTCCACGCCCACCGGAACGAAGAAGGTCGATGCGGTCTCGATCGTCCCCGATGTGC
>DATGDQ010000086.1:0-19750 GCA_035310785.1 Gemmatimonadaceae bacterium
TCTTCAGCAACAACGACAAGCCGGGGGCGATCATTCCGTTCGAGACGGGCCGCCGGAAGTTGCAATACGGCGTCCGCTGGATGGATCTGACGGTCAAGCCGAAGGATGGCGTGCCGAGGGATGTGGCGATGGACGAGGTGACAGCGGCGCTCCGGACCCATCGCCATCTGCGACCTGCCGCGGAGGACACCTGGTTCCTCTATGGGCAGGACAAGGTAATGGAGCTCTACGACAGCACCGTGCAGATCTTCTTCATCGTCGTGCTCACGCTCTCGGCGATCGGGCTGCTCGTGGGCGGTGTGGGCGTGATCGCGATCATGATGATCTCGGTCACGGAGCGCACGCGCGAGATCGGCGTGCGAAAGGCGCTCGGCGCGACGAAGGCGATCATCCTGTGGCAGTTCCTGGTGGAGGCGGCGACGCTCACCGTGATCGGTGCAGTGACGGGGCTCATCATCGGCGCGGGCCTCGCGTGGGCGATCCGCGCGAATACATCGATCGATGCCTCGATTCCGCCGCTGGCGATCGTCGCAGCGCTGGTGAGCAGCGCGCTGACGGGAATTCTGTTCGGGCTGCTGCCCGCCTTCAGGGCGGCGCGGCTGGATCCGGTGGAGGCGCTGAGGTACGAGTAGGAGCGCCAGCGGCGTGAGGCGCTGAACGAGCGGACTCCTTCGATCCGTCGAATGTCGGCGCGAGCAGCCCTGCGTTCCCCGCACTCTCGACGATGATGTTCTCCACCTGATCCGGCGCATCCTCGTGTGCGAAGTGCCCCGCGTCGCGCACTTCCGCGATGCGCGCGCCCACGAGACGCATGGCGATGCGGTCCGCGTCGCGCGGCGGCACCCAGCTGTCCTGGAGCCCCACCACCAGCGTCACCGGGATCAGCAAGCGGTCGAGATCGCGCTGCAGGCGCGGCGCGTCCCAGTGCTCGAACACCGTCATCACGGCGCCCATGTGGCGCTGTGACCGCAGAAACACGCCGTAGCGCGCCGCCTGCTCCGCCGACAGCCTGGATCCCGTCGTGCTCATCAAGGTCGAGTCGAGCGTTCCCGAGGCGAGCTCGCGTCCGAGCTCCGCCATGTGGGGCGAGCGCACCCCCACGCGAGCCGCGGGCGCCAGGAGTGTCCAGAGCTGGCTGTGCGGCGGTGTCAGGGACGCGTTGATGCCGATCAGCGCGCGGAGCGAGCTGTCTTCGGCGAGCGCCGTGCGCATGAGGATCGCGGCACCCGCACCGTGCCCCACACCCGCGACGGGCGACACGCGCAGCTCCTCGAGAAGTGCCATGAGTGCGACTGCGATCCCATCCAGCGACAAATGGTCGGTGCGCGGCGCGGTCGTGAAGCCGTGGCCGGGCAGATCCGGCGCGATGATCGTGAATCGCGACGCCAGTCGCGGCGCGAGCTCGTGCCACGTGTGCGTTGCCGCGCCGATGCCGTGCACGAGCAGCAGGGCTGGCCCACGACCCATGATCTGCACGTGGAATCGTTGCCCGCCAGCCTCGATGAATCGGCTCGCGTGAGCATTGGGCCATTGCGCACCCATGTCGGCCCACGATGGAGTGTCGCGCACGCCTCGAATGTAGTCGCCGCCATCACGGCTGTCATGGGCGTATATTCTCCCCATGACGACGGTCGACGTTCTGGCGATCGCGGCCCATCGCGATGACATCGAGCTCACGTGTGGCGGCACGCTCCTCAAGGCCGCGGCCCAGGGACAGCGCACCGCCATCGTCGACCTCACACAGGGAGAGATGGGAACGCGCGGCACGGCCGAGCTTCGGGCGGCGGAGGCCAGCCGCGCCGCCGAGATTCTGTGTGTGGCGGCGCGCGTGAACCTCGGACTGCCTGACGCGGGTATCATCAACACACCGGAAAATCGCGCCCGCCTCGTGCGGGTGATTCGGCAGTTTCAACCGCGCGTCGTGATCGCGCCGTCGATCACGGGCAGGCATCCCGACCATCGCGTATCGGCGGAGCTCGTGACCGATGCGTGCTTTCTCTCCGGCCTCGCCAAGATAGAGCCCGATGTGCCACGCTTTCGTCCCTTCAAGCTGCTCCACTCACTCACCTATCGCGAAGATCCCGTGAAGCCGACGTTCGTGGTCGACATCTCGGAGGAGTTCGAGCGGAAGCTGCTTGCGATACGGGCGTACGCATCGCAATTCGATGGCGTCACGCAGGCGGGCGAGGCGTTTCCGAACGGCGAGCCATTGTACGACATCGTGCGCCATCAGGCGGCGCATTACGGCTCCCTGATTCGCGTGCGCTATGGCGAGCCGTTCTATACGGCCGAGACGATGCGCGTGGACGATCTCATGTCGCTGAACGTATCCACCTTCTGACTCACGCAATGCCTCCTCGCACCACACCCAAACGCGCGGCGCGGCGCGACGCTCCGGTCGTGCCGGAGCAGCGCCCGTCCTACGGCGTCGCCGCCGTCGTGTCGCTCGTCATCTTCGCATTGTACCTCGCCACGCTCGCGCCCGGGACCGCGATGTGGGATACCAGCGAGTATATCGCCGCGGCACGCGTGCTCGGCATACCGCACCCGCCGGGCAATCCGTTCTTCGTGCTCATCGCGCACGTCTTCTCGATCCTGCCGATCGGCGGCGGCCCGGGGATGCGGATCAACATCCTCGCGGCACTGTGCAGCGCGGCGTCGGCGGGCACGTGGTTTCTGGTGGTCGAGCGGGTGCTGAGCGGCTGGCTCCCCGAGCGATGGCAGCAGCGCACGGGTGCCGCGGCCGCGGCGCTGCTCGGCGCGACCGCGTTCACCGTGTGGAATCAGTCCGTGGTGAACGAGAAGGTGTACACCGTGTCGCTCGCCTTCTTCGCCATCGTCTCGTGGCTCACCGTGCTCTGGTGCGACAATCCGGAGGGGCGCACGGCGGATCGGCTGCTCGTGTTGATCGGGTTCCTGATCGCGCTCGGCTACACGAACCATCCGGCGGGCTTTCTCGTCGCGCCGGCGGTTCTCGCGGCCGTGGTCCTGCGCCGCCCAGCCGTCATTCTGCGCTGGCGACTGCTCCTGGCCATCGCGGGCGCGTTCATGCTCGGGCTCACGCCGTTTCTCGTCGAGCCGATCCGCGCGGGGCACTTCCCTCCGATCAACGAGGGTGAAGCGACGGGGTGCACCACGACGTTCGAGCTCTCGTGCACGTTCAACTCCACGGCCATCACGCGACTCAAGGCCAACATCAATCGCGACCAGTACGGCAAGCCTCCGCTGGACGAGCGACAGGCCTCGTTCCCGGCGCAGGTCGGGATGTTCTGGACGTATTTCCAGTGGCAGTGGTTGCGCGATCCGTACGGAACGGCGCCGCGTGGGCTGCAGGGAGCGCTCGCGGGGATCTATCTGCTGCTCGGGCTCGCGGGCGGCTATGTGCACTACAAGCGCGATCGACGGTCGTTCTGGTTCTTCGGGCCGCTCATGTTCACGATCACGCTCGCGCTGATCTTCTACATGAACTTCAAGTACGGCTACTCGCAGTCGCCCGAGCTCGGGAGCTCGGTGCCTCGCGAGGTGCGCGATCGAGACTACTTCTACCTGTGGGCATTCTCGGCGTGGAGTGTCTGGGCCGGACTCGGCATCGTGCTGCTGTGGGAGCAGCTCGCGGCCTTGCTCTCTCCCAGCGCGGACGGAGATCCGCAGCGGATACCGAGGCCGAGCTGGATGTATACCACGCCGGTGTTCCTGCTCGCCGTCGTTCCGCTGTTCACGAATTGGAATGCCGCTTCGCGCCGCGGCGATACGTTCACACGTGATTGGGCCGTCGACATCCTGAACAGCGTCGAGCCGTACGGCGTGCTGATCACGAATGGGGACAACGACACCTTCCCGCTCTGGTACGCGCAGGAAGTCGAGGGCGTGCGAAAGGACGTGACGGTGGAGGTCACGTCGCTGCTGCAGACCGACTGGTACGTGCGCCAGATGATTCGCCGTCCCATCTACCCGTACGATGCGGCGAAGGGACCTGCGGTCTATCGCGGCCGCGAGTGGCCCATGCCGAAAACGCCCCCACTCGACCTCACGATGGACCAGGCCGATGCGCTGCCTCCGGTGATCCCGGTGACGCAACCGCAGCTGTTCAGGAAGGGCGACATCGAGGCCGTGATTCCTCCGGGCGAGCTGTACAAGGACCGGATCATCGTGCTGCGCCTGATCAAGGACAGCTATCCGGAGCGGCCGCTCTACTTCACGTCCGGCTCCTATCCGCGCTCGCTGGGGTTGGGCAAGTACGTCGCGAGTCAGGGGCTCGTCTCGAAGCTGTTTCCCAAGCCGGTCACCGTCGACAATCGGTTCGCGGAAATTCCCGGATACGGGTTCTTCGACCTGCCGCGCTCCGATTCGCTCTGGAAGATCTATCAGGCGCCCGCCGCGCTGCTCAAACGAGGCGAATGGGTGGATCGCGCATCGTCGGACATTCCGCTCCGCTACGTGATCACCGCAGCGCTCCTCAGCGACCTTTCGAAGGCCCGTGGCGACTCGGCGCTCGGCGCGCAGTACCTCGACACGGCGGTCAAGCTCGCGCATGTCGCACGCGTCGAGGATGTGCTGGGCCTCGCGAAGGCGCCTCCTGCGGGTGTACCGCCCGGTGGGGACACCGCCAGACGATAGCGGGCGCGTCGCCATTCCGCGGCGTTGATGAAACGTTAGCTTTCAGTCATGCCCGCTCCGGTCTACCTCGACCACGCCGCCACGACGCCCGTGCGCGCGGAGGTCCTGGCTGCAATGGAGCCGTTCTTCGGCCCCAAGTTCGGAAATCCCTCCAGCGTGCACCGCTGGGGGCGTGAGGCGCGCGCGGCACTCGATGAGGCGCGCGAGCGCCTCGCCGCGACACTCGGTGCGAGCTCCGACGAGATAGTGTTCACGTCCGGCGGCACCGAGTGCGACAATCTCGCGATCCTCGGCGGCTGGCGCCTGCTTCGAGAGAAGGGGAAGCGCGCGGTGGTGACGACGCCGATCGAGCACAAGGCGATCCTCGCTGCCATGCATCACGCGAAGCACGAAGGAGCGGAGGAACGTCTGCTCGCGGTCGACCACACGGGACAGGTGCGCGATGAAAGCTTCGACGCGCTCGTGGACGGCGATGTCGCGATCTGCTCCGTGATGTGGGTGAACAACGAGATCGGGACTGTTCAGCCGATCGCGAAGCTGGCCGAGCGTGCACGGTCGCGCGGCGTGCTCTTTCACACCGATGCGGTGCAGGCGTTCGGCCACATCCCCGTGAGCGTGAAGACGACGCCGGTGGACATCCTCTCGCTGTCCGGGCACAAGATCGGCGCGCCGAAGGGAATCGGAGCCCTCTACATTCGGCGCGGCACGTTCGTGGAGCCGCTCCAGTTCGGCGGGTCACAGAATCGCGGCGTGCGTCCGGGAACCGAGAACGTGGCGGCCGCGGTCGCGCTGGCACGGGCGGCGGAGCTCGCGGTCGAGGAGCTCGCCACGGAGATGCCCAAGATAGAAGCAATGCGCGATCGACTGCAGCGCGAGCTCGAGGAGCGCATCCCCGATGCGGTGGTGCACGCGGCGGGGGCACCACGCGCGCCGCACATTCTGAACATCTCGGTGCCGGGCACCGACAGCGAGTCGATGCTGCTCGCGCTCGACATGTCGGGCGTCGCGTGCTCGTCCGGCTCCGCGTGCCAGAGTGGAACGGTGGACCCGAGTCACGTGCTGGAGGCCATCGGCGTGCCGCGTGAGCTCGCGATCGCGGCCGTGCGCATGAGCCTCGGCTCTCTCACCACGCCCGCGTGCGTGGAGCGCGTGGCGGAGCTCTTCCCCGCCCTGATCGCCAAGGCGAGGCGCCTCGCGGGCGCCATGAGCTGAGCAGGAGCGAGCGATGACACGCGCACGCGTGCTCGTCGCGATGAGCGGCGGCGTCGACTCGTCGGTCGCGGCGGCGCTGCTCGTCGATCAGGGTTACGACGTGATCGGCGCGACGATGAAGCTCTTCTGCTACGGCGACGAGGTGCCCGATCGTCCGTGCTGCTCGCTCGACTCCATCGATGATGCGCGCCGCGTGTGCGAACGGCTCGGCATTCCGCACTACGTGCTCAACATGGAGGATGCCTTTGGCCGCGACGTGCTGCGGAACTTCGTGGATGAGTATGCGCGCGGGCGCACGCCGATCCCGTGCGTGCGCTGCAACAGCTTCACGAAGTTTCGCGATCTCCTGCACAAGGCCGACGCGCTCGACGCACAGTGGATCGCGACGGGACACTACGCACGCGCGGTGAACGGCGAGCTGCTCCGCGGCCGCGATCCGGCGAAGGATCAGAGCTACTTCCTGTGGGGCATCGATCGCACCGTCGTGGATCGCATGCTGCTGCCCGTGGGCGCGCTGACGAAGGCCGAGACGCGTGCGCGTGCGCGCGCACTCGGGCTGCAGGTGGTGGCGGAGAAGCCGGAAAGCCAGGACATCTGCTTCGTCCCGAACGGCGACCACACGACCGTGCTCGCCAAGCATCTGCCGGCAGGCGACGCGGCGCTCTCGCGGGGACCGATTCTGCTGAGCGATGGGCGCCGCGTCGGCGAGCACGACGGCTTCGCGCGGTATACCATCGGGCAGCGCCGCGGACTGCCGGGTGGGTATGCCGAGCCGATGTTCGTCGTGGCGATCCGTCCGGCGGAGCGCGCGGTGGTGATCGGGCCTCGCGACGAGCTGCTGGGGAACGGGATCGTGGCCCGCGAAGTGAACTGGCTCGTGGCGGACGAACCCGGGGTTGGCGCGAAGGTCGAGGTGCAGGTGCGGCATCACGCGGCACCGGCACCGGCGGAGATCGTGCGCGTGCACGACGACGAGATCGAGCTCGCGCTCGACGAGCCGGTGAGTGCGATCAGCCCGGGACAGTCGCTGGTGCTCTACTGCGGTGAGCGGGTGCTGGGCGGAGGCGTGATCGAGGTCGGGCGCGGAATGGGAGCGACGCGCGCCCGGCTGCCGATCGTCGCGGCCTAGGTGGGCAGTGGCGCACACGCCGGCGTCTTCAGAAGCACCTGAAGCGCAGGCGCCTCTGAAGGCAGTCGGCAGCGCTCAGCGCTTTTCCTCCATCAGCGCCAGCACGTTGTTCTCCGAATCCCGAAACTCCGCGAGCCACAGCTCGTGGTCGGGCATCTTCGCGATCATGTGCGGCTCGTTCACGAATCGCACGCCCTTTCCCTCGAGCTCGCGCCTCCTGCCCTCGATGTCGGACACGAAGAAGTAGAGCACGCTCGTGCCTGCCGCCTCCCCCTCGGCAGGGCTGAGCATGAGTCGCGTGCCGCCGCAATCGAAGAAGGAAAGGGTCGGGCCGGCGTCGAAGAGATGGCGCACGCCGAGCGCGTCGCGGTAGAAGTCGCGCGCGCGGGCGACGTCCCTGCACACGATGGCGATCTGTCCGATACGGGCGTCACTCAATCCGGGCATGCGGGCCTCCTCGTCGCGCGGGACTTGCCTCGCAGCCCCGGCCTCAGGTTAGTTTGGAGAGCTAACTATCAGATAGTTACCTTAGCTAACTAATAATATTGCGCATGGCTTCCACTTCCACAAGCCCCCGCCCTGCACGCCCCCGCTCGCCGCGCACCGGTCCTGCCGGGCACGGCAGCGCGGACCTCGCGGATCGCCTCCACTCCGCTGCCATCCATCTCCTCCGCCGGCTCCGCCGCGAAGACGATGCCTCCGGCCTCCCCGCCCCCCAGCTCTCCGCCCTCTCCGTCCTCGTGTTCGGCGGCGGCCCCATCACCCTCGGCGAGCTCGCGAAAGCCGAGCAGGTGCGGCCGCCCACGATCTCCAAGCTGATCGTCGAGCTGGAGCAACGGGGGCTCGTCGAGCGCGAGGCCGACAGCGCCGACCGGCGCGTGGTTCGCGTGCACGCCACCGCGCGAGGAGTGAAGGTACTGCAGGAAGGCAGGCAGCGGCGTGTCGCGGCACTCGTGTCATCGCTGGCGGCGCTCTCGATGCGCGATCGCGCGCTGCTGGCGCGCTCGCTGCCAGTACTGGAACGCATCGCCCGGGGCGCAGGGCACGACTGAGCTGCCGCCGCCCAGCCAGGATCCTAGTGCGGAGGTTTCACCGGGGGCGGCGCCGAGTGCACCGTCGGCTCCGTTGGCTGCGGCGCCTTCGCGATCCCGACAATCGCAGCATTCGTCAGTCGGGCATTCGTGTCCGAGAGATCCGTCGGCGGGTGATAGAGAATGCGATGCGGATCCTGCGGCGTGCTCACGCGCTCGACCGTTTCCGACGCTCGAGTGCTCGCCTGCTCGCGCACACGCAGCGCGGCCTTGCGCTCGCGATCGCCCTCGCTTTGCACGCACGCGGCCGCGGCGAACAGCAGGACGCATGCGCACGCCCACGGCACCCTACGAGGCATCGCCCACACTCTCGCGGTCGTCGGAGCGCGCGCCGGACGTGAGCCACGTGCTCAGGTCCTCCACCTGCGATGCGAGCTTCCACTCGTGCCAGATGACGAGCGCCATCGCGCGGTGCGCGCCGTCGCCCTCCCCCTGCGCCGCGCAGCGGTCTTGCAGCCATCGTTCGAAGTCCTCGGCGCGTGGCGATTCACGCACCACATCCTCGAGCAGTCCGCGCTGAATCGCGAGCCCAATGGAGTCCGCCGTCGTGTTGCGGGACCGTCGCCGGCGCCGGCCTTCGCTGGCCTCCAGCGCGCTCAGAAGACCGCCGCAGAGCTCGACCGGTGTGACACTCACGGTGCAATCTCGAGCGCGGGCGCCCATCCCGGGCGCGCCGGACGTGCGTAGCCTCGCTGCTGCGCCACCAGATCCAGCGGGATCGTGGTGAGATCCAGCAGCACCAGCGCGCGCATGGAGAGTGCCCCGTAGGTGATCACTGCCTTGAGATAGCCATGACAGGTCTCGCACGTCTCCGCGCCCCAAAGCTGTTCCTCGCCTTCGGGCTGCAACATGCCGAGCTTGTCGTGATCGAGCTCATCGCAGAAGGCGCAGTGGAGGACCGGCAGCGGCCACTCGGCGCCGCAGCATCCGCAGCGTAGTCTCCGCTCGCGCTCGATGCCACGGATCTCCGCGAGCGATGGCCATGCGCCACATACTGGACAGTAGCCTCGCTGCCAGACGCTGGCCGCGTGCGGCTCGAGCGAGCCCGCCACGGCCATCAGCAGTGGCATCGCGGCCACCTGTGCGACCACCGTGAACGCATCGATCGACGCGTCACATCGCTCGGCGAGCACCGCAAGCGCACGATCATCGCGTGAGATAGCCGAGCGAATCGCGGCGACCGCGTCGATCTCTCCGCTCGCTCGCACGCCCGCCAACGCCGCGAGTCGCCTCAGCAGGCGCTTCGCTCGCTGCGCATCGATCCGCAGAAGCGCACCGTGCATGAGCGGCGCGCCATCCCGATGCTCGGTGCGTATCGACGTTGCCGACTCCCACGCGTGGCCGCTCGCCTCCTCGAGTGCAACATCGAGCAGGTCGATCCACGGCTGCCATGCCGGATCTACCGGTGTTTCAATGGCGCCGGGAAGTCCCGCGGCATTCCTGACTGCGCCAGTGGACCAGGGCATTCTGATTTGGGCAGGAGACAAGGTGTCTTCGAGAACATTCGCGAGCCCCCGTGCAGCTGGAGCTCCGGCGTGCGATTGCCGACGTCGGCGCCGGCGCCATCGCCGCGCACGCGCTTGGCTTCCGGGCTCACGCACGCGGCACATGCTACGATCACCGCCGCGATACACGCACGACGGGTCACCGGAGCACCTGCACACCGGACACGTGAATCTGCTCGGACGAGAGTACGATCACCATCCGCAACATGAAGCCACCCGCGAGCACGAGCGCGGCCGGAAGCACCACTCCGTGCGAGGCGCGCCGCTGCAGGACGAGCGGCACGAGGATGCCAGCGACGATGACCCCCAGCACCAGCACCACTCCCCACGCGTTGAGCAGCGCGCGCGCGGCGCCCCCCAATGAGATCAGGAAGCAGATCATGGCGAGCAGCTCGAGCACGAGCGCGACCGTGTCGAAGCGCGCGAGCCAGTCGTTGCCGGACGGAGAATCGACGCGGCGCCAGTGCGCGAAGAGCAGAAGCGCTGCCATGGAGGTCGAGACGCCCGAGAGGAGAAAGAGCAGGCCGAGCCAGGACGAGTCGGCCCACAGCGGGCGATTGGTGAGGGCAAGCAGCACGCCCGTATATCCTGCGAGCGCGAGACCGAAGACAATCCCGCCAATCGCTCCGAACGTCACCAGCGGAGGGCGCGCAAGAAAGCGCAGCGCACGGAATCGCGGATGATCGTCCATAGCCAGCGCCTCGAGGGAGGCGACGAGCGAGAAGAAGCCGAACAGCAGCAGAATCCAGACGCCGTCGGACATGGGCGACCACCACTTGAGCATCGGGCGGCCGGTGTGGTTCTGAATCACCATGTGCCAGAATCGGAGTGGCGCCGCGAGATCGATGATGAGCACGATGCCGCTGATCACGGCACCCGCGAAAGCGATGTAGCTGGCGATGCGAACGTACGGGCGATCGTCCGCCGTGCCCATCATGCGAAGCAATCCGGCCAGCAACAGTGCGCCGCCGGCGATTCCGCCGATGAAGATGTACAAGATCACGAGCCAGCCGAATCCCGGCGGCGCGGAGAAGAACGTACCCGGAAGATCAGTCTGCACGCGACCTCTCCTCGCGAGGCGCGCGCGCGACGTCGCGCATGCGGCTCGCGCGCAGGGTCAACGCGCCCACCGCGGTCATGACGATCGCACCGAAGGTCGACAACAACGAGCCGCGCACGAGGTTGCGAGACGGCATCTTCGGCTCGCGCGGCAAGCCGTAGACCTCAGGCGCATCCACCAGCAGGAAGAATGAATTGAGGCCGCCGAGCGGACCCTCCGGATCGGCGCCGTAGAGGTGAGCGCGCGACTCGCCCTGCTCTCGAAGCTGCACGACTCTGGCGGCCGCGCGCTCGCGCAGCTCCGAGATCGGCCCGAACTGAATCGAGTCCGTGGGACATGCCTTGGAGCACGCCGGCTCGAGCCCCACGCTGATGCGATCGTAGCAAAGCGTGCACTTCTGCGCCGTGTTCGAGACGTGATTGATATCGATCACGCCGAAGGGACACGCCCCAATGCAATCGCGACAGCCATTGCACGTGTCGGACTGGATCACCACCGTGTCGAACTCGGTGCGGATGATGGCGCCCGTGGGGCACACCTCGAGACACGGCGCCTGCACGCAGTGCTTGCACACGTCGCTCATCATGAGCCAGCGCCCCTCGTACGGCTCGGGGAACTGCTCGACGAACTTCACGTGTCGCCACGTGTCGCCGCTCAGGCGCAACGTGTTGTCGTAGCTCTGCCCGCTCATCTCGAGGTGGGCGCCTCCGTCACCGCGTGCCGGAAGCTGATTCCACTCCTTGCACGCGACCTCGCACGCCTTGCAGCCGATGCAGATGCTCGTGTCCGTGAAGAACCCCATCGGCTCCTGCTTCTCCGAGCGCTGCGGCTGCGCCGTCGTTTGCACCGCGCTCTGCGAAACGATCGGCAGCGCGCGCATGCCCATCACGCCTTCTCCACGTTGCACACGAACGCCTTTCCTTCGTGAATCGAGACGTTCGGATCGCCCACCCAGCTCGTGAGATTGTTTGCGACATCGCCGACGGCGAGCCCCTGCCATCCCCAATGCCACGGCAGTCCGACGTGATGCACTTTCCTGCCACCGAGCAACATCGAGCCGATCCGGTTCGTCACGAGCGCCTTCGCGTGCACCGTGTGACGTGGCGACGTGATCTTCACCATGTCGAGATTGGCAATCCCGCGCTCGTGCGCGAGATCGCGGCCGATCTCGAGGAAGAGCTCGGGCTGAAGCTCGGAAAGATACGGCAGCCACCGGCTCATCGAGCCCGACAGATAGTGCTCGGTGAGCCGATAGGTGGTGATGATGCACGGATAGCGCGGATCGCCCACTGGCGCGAGCTCATTGTATGGCTTGTTGCGCGCCCACCACTTGAGCACGGGGCTCGACTGCTGTTTGTACAGCGGATTGTGCACGGGCGACTCGACCGGCTCGTAGTGCACGGGGAACGGACCATCGACGAGCCCCGTCGGCACGAACAGCCATCCACGACCGTCGGGCTTCATGATGAACGGCTCCGTGCCGGACAGCGCATCGAGTCCGATGCCATTCGGCTTGGCCTGCGCGTGCGGCGCCTTCGTGAGTGCGAAGTCGGGAACATCGTAGCCCACCCATCTGCCCGGTGCGGCGATCTTTCCCGTTACGGGATCCGCCGCATTGGGGGCGTTCGCATCCCACCAGATCCACCGCTTCCGTTCGCTCCACGGTTTGCCCGAAGGATCTGCCGACGCGCGATTGTAGAGCACCCGGCGATTCGCCGGCCACGCCCACGCCCAGTTGAGGTGCGCGCCGGGCGTGCCGGGTGGATCCGGCTCGCGCCGGGCCGCGAGATTGCTTTCCCATGAGGGAAACACGCCGCAGTAGATCCAGCTCGCGCACGTCGTGGAGCCATCATCCTTGAGCTCGCCGAAGCCGGTCAAATGCTTCGTGGGATCGCCCGTGTGATAGCCGTTTATCTCGCGCAGCAGCTTGAGCTCATCGGGCTCGCCCGTCGCATCCGGCGCGCGACCGGACGCGGGATCGCGCTCGTAATCCCACACGAGATGCTTCCACCCCTCATCGCGCGGAAGTGTGCTGTTCGCGTATTTCTTCTTGAGACGCTTGCCAAGCTGATAGTAGAACCACGTATCCGTTCGGCAGTCGCCCGGCGGCTCCGCTGCCTTGAAGTGCCACTGCAGCATCCGCTGCGTATTGGTGAAGCTCCCGTCGTACTCTCCCACCTGCGTCGCCGGCAGAAAGAACACCTCGGTCGCGATATCCTCCACCTTCACCGTGCCGTTCTCGATCTCGGGACCGTTCTTCCACTGCGACGCGGTTTCGGTGAGCCAGTTGTCCTTCACGACGAGCCACTCGAGCTTGCGCATCGCCCCGCGCTGCGCCGCAGCGTTGAGCGACGTCGCGGGGTTCTGCCCGACCACGATCATCCCCTTCACACGACCTTCCGCCATCGCGGACATCATCGCGATGTGCGAGAAGTCCCCGAAGATCCTCGGGTGCCAGTCATACCCGTAGTCGTTCTCCGGGCGCGCGGCATCGCCATACATCGACTTGAGATACGACACCATGAACTTGGGGTGATTGCCCCAATAGCCCGTGGGCTGCGTTTCCGTCGCGAGATAGTCGCGTAGCGTATCGTGTGACTTGAGCGCGGACGGATGGCTCATGTAGCCGTGAATCGAGTGGTACAGCGTCGGCACATCCGTCGATCCCTGAATTGACGCGTGTCCGCGAAGCGCCATGATCCCGCCGCCCGGGCGTCCCATGTTGCCGAGGAGGAGCTGCAGCAGCGAGCACGCATTGATCATCTGCACGCCATCGGTGTGCTGCGTCCACGCGACGGCGTACGCGAAGCTCGTCGTGCGATCCGCGCCCGAATTCTGCAGAATCGTTTCGGCCACCTTCAGGAACTTCGTGCGCGGGCATCCGGTCACCTGCTCGACCATCTCCGGGGTGTAGCGCGCGTAGTGCCGCTTGAGGAGCTGCAGCACGCAGTGCGGATCCTGCATGCTGGCATCGTGCCTGGGCGTGGGCTTCAGCAGGGAGTGCACGAGAAGGTCCCACTTCGCCGGCGACGCGGTCGTGCCTGCGTTCATCGGCACGCCGGGCCCGGAGCCGCCCTTCGATCGCGACTGCGGTCCCTGGTGCTGGCGCTCGGTTCCGGCACGCGCGGTGTACGCCGGCTGTTCGCCCGCGGTTTGCACAGGCGATCCGGCGTATTGCCAGCTTGCCGGATCGTAGTCGCCCGTCGCGCCGCTGAACGGCCAGTCGGCGTCCTCTTTCCCCTGCTTCAGTCCCGAGAACACGCCATCGAGATCCTCCGTGTCGCGAAAGTCCGGCGATACGATCGTCGAGGCATTCGTGTAGGTCGACACGTAGCTCTGAAAGAACGGATCGCTCGCCCACCGATCGCTCGAGAGCACGTAGTTGATGATGCCGCCCAGGAAGGCGATGTCGCTGCCCGAGCGAATGGGCGCGTGAATGTCGCAGTTCGCACTGGTGCGGGTGAAGCGTGGGTCGACGTGAATGAGCTTCGCGCCATTCACGCGCGCGTGCAGCGGCCAGCGAAACGCCACCGGATGACACTCGGCCATGTTCGAGCCCATGATCACGACGCAGTCCGACTGCGCCATGTCGCGCGGGTACATGGTCGCGGCGCCACGTCCCAACCGCGCGCCGAGTCCAGGCACGCTCGAGCTGTGACAGATGCGCGCCTGATTCTCGATCGCCACGATGCCGAAACCGCGGCAGAACTTCTGCGCGATGTGGTTGAATTCGTTGTCGAGAGTCGCGCCGCCGAGATGGAAGATCGCGGACGTCGCGTTGACGAGCTTTCCATCGGGAAGGCGCTCGATGAACGTTTCGTCGCGCGTCGTGCTCACACGTTCGGCAATGCGATCCATCGCCCACTCGAGGTCCACGACCTGCCACTCGCGTGCACCCGGCTTGCGATACAGCGCGCGCGTGGGACGATTGGGATTCTTGTGGAGCTGATAGATCGCTGCGCCTTTCGGGCACAGCGTGCCCTCGTTGTGCGGGCTACGCGGATCGCCCTCGATGTTGACGATCTGGCCTTCCTTCACGTGGATGAGGGTCGCGCAACCCACGGAGCAGAACGGGCAGATGCTGGGCACCGTCTTGCTGCCCTTGATGCGCAGCTCCTGCGCCCGCGCACGAGCTGGCGTGAGCGTCAGTCCGAGACCAACGACTCCGCCGAGCGCCGTGCCAGCACCGGCACCAGCGGTGTAGCGGAGAAATTCTCGCCGAGTGAGCTCCACGAATCACCGAATCGTCACGGGCAGTACGATGCTCGCCACAAGCCTGAAACGGCCGTGCAGGAAATGCGCAGCCAGCCGTCTCCCTTTCTTTCTGATCGGATGATGCCGAATCGTTGCGACAAGTCAACTGGATTGGACCGGGCCCAACAGGTCAGACGATCATGCGCGCTCTTCGACGTGCTCTCCTCCCTGCGGACCATAGAAGATCACCCACACCGTCAGGTCGCTCGTGAAGTTCTCGAATCGATGCACCATTCCCGCCGGCACGAAGAGGAGCTCACCGGGCCCGAAGGCGCGCCTCGAATCGCCGCACAGAAACTCTCCACTGCCCTTCACGACAACGTACGCCTCATCGCGCGTGTGCGGCGTCTGATCGTCCATTCCGCGCGGGGCGTACAACCCCGCTTCGAATGTTCCGTGCCGGTACACGATCGTGTACTGCTCGGCCGGCGCCTTCGGCAGCGCAGCGATCGCACTCTCGATGCCGATCTGAAAGCCATTGCTCATTCGCCGTACGGGATCCAGATGTTCTTCACCTGTGTCGCCTCGCGCAAGAAGACTGCTCCCTCCGCTCGCGCATGAAACCAGTCGAGCGGCGCAGACTGCACGACCGTTCGCTTCAGGTTCGACGCCGAGGCGCGCTCGATGGCGGCGCCGGCTTCGAGGGAGCCATGATACCACACGGCATTCACGTCATCGTGTTCGGCCAGCACGAGGGCGAGTGCATCCCTGGGTCCCGTCACGATGTTGACCACGCCTGAGGGAACGTCCGAGGTCTCGAGCACGGAGTACAAGTCGGTTGCGGCGAGCGGTGCACGCTCGGATGGGATCGCCACGACTGTATTCCCCATCGCGATCGCAGGGGCGACGAGCGAGACGAGCCCGAGCAGAGGTGAGTCTGCCGGCGCCGCGATGCCGATCACTCCCATGGCCTCGTGCATCGCGAGCACGACTCCGCGAATCGATGGATCGTGCACGGCGCCATCGTACTTGTCGGCCCAGGCTGCGTAAGTGAAGAGTCGCGCGAGCGATGCATCGACCTCGCGCGCGCCATCGCTGCCGCTCATCGATGCGATGCGCAAGGCGAGCTCGCTCGAGCGCGCCCCCAGGTTCTCCGCGATGTAGTAGAGTACCTGCGCCCGCGCATGTCCGCTCGTGCGTGACCAGCCCTCCGCCGCGTGTGCCGCCTCGACTGCGTTGCGAACATCCTTGCGATTTCCCTCCGCGACCTCTCCGAGCACCGTGCCATTCGGGCTTTCGATGCGGCGCGAGCCGCCGCCATCGGGGCGCGTCTGCCTGCCTCCAATGAAGAGCTTGGGCGTGCGATCGATCGCCGGCATGGAAACATCGGGCGTCGGTGCACGATCGCGGAGGTCGGAGATGACGGCGCGCGAGCCCGAACCCGCGCCCCCGCGCGCGCCGCGACCACCCTCGGAGTCGGCGAGCGGAATCGCCGGTGCCTGGAGGTATTCATACATGCCTTCACGGCCGCCCTCGCGGCCGAAGCCGGATTCCCGATACCCACCGAATCCGACCGCTGCATCGAACAGATTCGAAGAGTTCACCCACACCACTCCCGCCTTGATCTTCGGCGCGACATCGAGCGCGAGATTGATGTTCTCCGTCCACACGCTCGCCGCGAGTCCATACGGCGTGTTGTTCGCCAGCGCGACCGCCTCGCTCGGCGTACGAAACGTCATGCTCACGAGCACCGGCCCGAAGATCTCGACCTGTGCGATCACCGCAGTCGGACTCACGCCGGTAAAGAGTGTGGGTGGATAGAAGCAGCCTTCGGTGGGACATGCCCACGACGGCTGCCACATCTCCGCGCCGTCGTCCACTCCCTGCCTGACGAGCGACTGAATGCGCGCGAGCTGGGATGGCGCGACGATCGCACCGATGTCCACGGACTTGTCGAGCGGCGGACCGATGCGGAGCTTCTCCATTCGCGAGCGCAGCCTCGCCGTGAGATCCTCCGCGATTCCCTCGTGCACGAGCAGACGCGATCCCGCGCAGCACACCTGTCCCTGATTGAGCCAGATTGCGTCGACTACGCCCTCCACCACGCTGTCGAGATCTGCGTCGTCGAAGACGATGAACGGACTCTTCCCGCCGAGCTCCAGCGACAGCCGCTTTCCGGATCCGGCCGTCGCGCGCCGGATCTCACGCCCCACCTCCGTCGATCCCGTGAATGCGATCTTGTCGACGCCGGGATGCTCGACGAGCGCCCTGCCCGTGCTTCCGTCACCCGTGACGATGTTCAGCACACCAGGCGGCAGTCCCGCATCGTGTGCGAGCTCCGCGAACGCGATGGCCGTGAGCGAAGTCAGCTCGGCGGGCTTCAGCACCAACGTGTTTCCCGCCGCGAGTGCCGGCGCGATCTTCCAGGCCAGCATGAGCAGCGGAAAATTCCACGGAATGATCTGGCCGACCACGCCCACGGGCGTGTAGCCGGGGAATTCCGAATCGCGGAGCTGCGCCCACCCGGCATGATGGTAGAAGTGGCGGGCGACCAACGGCACGTCGATATCGCGCGTCTCGCGAATGGTCTTTCCATTGTCGAGCGTCTCGAGCACGGCGAGAAAGCGCGAATGCTTCTGGACGGCACGCGCGAGCGCGTACAGATGTCGCGCTCGCGCGTGAGGAGAGAGCGCGGCCCACGCCGGATACGCGGCGCGCGCGGCGCTCACGGCCGCATCGATGTCCGCCGCGCTCCCCTGCGCCATGTGCGCGAGCGATGCGCCAGTGGACGGATCCAGCGATGCGAATCGTTCGCCACTGCTCGGCTCTCGCCAGGCTCCGCCGATGTAGTGATCGAACACGCCGCCGTGTTTGGCGAGCCACGCGCGCGCGGGCGCGTCGCTCTCCGGTGCCGGGCCGAAGTCGAGCGCCGCACTCGTGAACAGGTCCGCGATTGACGCCACGTTCACACCATCGGGTGACGGTACGCCGCCGAATAGCGACCGGTGACGTGATGCTCGAGCTGCCGCTCGATGTCCGAGAGTAGCGCGCTCGCCCCGAAACGGAAGAGGGATGGCGAGAGCCACTTATCGCCGAGCTCCTCCTTGATCATGAGCAGCCAATCGAGGGCCGACTTTGCGCTGCGGATGCCCCCCGCGGGCTTGAGCCCCACTGCGTAGCCGGTCTCCGCCTCGTATGCGCGAATCATGCGCGCCATCACGAGCCCCACCGGCATCGTCGCATTCGTGCCCTCCTTTCCCGTCGACGTCTTGATGAAGTCGGCGCCGGCCATCATCGCCACCTGACTCGCACGCGCGACATTGCTCAGCGTCGCGAGCTCGCCGGTGGCGAGGATCACCTTCATGTGCGCGTCACCGCATGCCTCGCGAAAGGTGCGCACCTCGTCGTAGAGCGCACCCCAGTGGCCCAGCAGAACGTGCGCGCGCGTGATCACGATGTCGATCTCGCGCGCGCCCGCCGCCACGGAGGCGCGAATCTCGTCGACGCGCTGCGCCAGGGGGCCGAGTCCGGCCGGGAAGCCAGCCGACACTGCGGCGACGGGAATTCCCGATCCCTCGAGCGCGCGCACGGCCGTGGGCACGAAGGCGTGGTACACGCACACTCCTCCGACCTTGATGTCGAGCGACTCGACCCCGAGTGCGCGGACGAGATCCTCGCGCAGCGGACGACGCGCCTTTGCGCACAGCCGCTGCACGGTTCCTGGGGTATCGTCGCCGGAGAGCGTGGTGAGATCGATGCAGGCGATCGCTCGGAGCAGCCACGCGGCCTGGTGCTCGTTCTTCACCGTGCGCCGCGTCGGAATCGTCGCCGCGCGGCGCTCCACCGCGCTCCGATTCACGCGTATGCGCGGAAGCATGTCCGCCCGCAACGGGCTCCCCGGATTCCGCGCCGGCTCCTGGTGCAGCCGGAGCGCGCGGTCGTGCGTCGTGCCCGAGCTCTGCGCGCGTGGGGCGGACGAGAGCGGAGTCACGCTGCCACTAGTACTTCAGGTCACCCGACGCCGCAAACTCCTTCATCATCTTTTCCTGCTCCGGCGTGAGCTTCTCGGGAACGGTGACGCTGGCCTCCACGATCATGTCGCCCTTCGTGCCGTTCTTCTCGATTCCCTGTCCCGGCACGCGAAAGCGCTTGCCGGGTGACGTGCCCTGCGGAATCCTGATCGTCACCTTTTTTCCGGTGAGCGTGCGCACGTTGACCTTCGAGCCGAGCGTGGCCTGCGCGATGTTGAGCGGGACCTTCGCGATCACGTCGAGCCCCTCGCGCGTGAAGAAGCGATCCGGCTGCACCTCGAAGCTGATGATCAGGTCGCCGGGAGGCCCGCCCTCATCGCCGCGGCCACCTTGCCCCGCGAGCCGCACGCGTGTGCCCGTCTCGGTGCCCGGTGGCACCGTGATGTTCACGGTCTTGCGCGTGCGCACTTCGCCCGAGCCCTTGCACGTCGGGCACGGCTTCGAGGGCACCTGTCCGCGTCCGAGGCACATCGGGCACGGGCGGTTCACCGCGAATCCGCCCTGGCCGAACGAGATCACGCCCCGGCCGTCGCACTCGGGACACTTCTTCCACGTCGCACCAGGCGCGCCACCCGAGCCCTTGCACGTTGCGCACTCCTCGTTCACCTCGAGCTCTACGGGCACCTTGCCGCCCAGCGCCGCCGTGCGGAACGACACCGGCACAACGACCTCGACGCTTTCGCCCTTCCGCGGACCGGCCGGACGCTGGGCGCCGCGCGGCCCTGCGCCGCCACCGAACATGGAGGAGAACAGATCGCCCAGCCCGCCGAGGCCGCCGATATCGAAGTCTTCCATTCGCGGGCCGGGTCCGCCGCCGGGACCGCCGGTGGAGTAGCTCGCGCGACCGCCGCGCTGCTGGCGCTCACCACCGAATCCGCCGAACGCGCCGAGACGGCGCATCTCATCGTACT